>NZ_JBPQTS010000069.1:0-36539 GCF_051386455.1 Streptomyces sp. URMC 124 | reverse complement strand
GGGGAGTGCGGGGCGGTCGGGGAAAGCTCGCCCGCACGGGGTGGAAGTGGGGAAAACCCGGACGCAGCGCGGGGGGCGCGCTTACTCTCGGGGTGTGCCTGGCTTGTCCGGCCGGGTCCTTGTCGTCGACGACAACAAGGTCATCCGGCAGCTGATCAGGGTCAACCTCGAGCTCGAAGGCTTCGAGGTCGTGACCGCGGCCGATGGTGCCGAGTGTCTGGAGATCGTGCACCGCGTGCGTCCTGATGTGGTGACGCTGGATGTCGTCATGCCCCGGCTCGACGGGCTGAACACGGCCGCCCGGCTCCGCGCCGACGCCCGTACGCACGACATACCGATCGCGATCATCAGCGCCTGCACCCAGCTGGAGCTGGAGGGCGGCCGTTCCGCCGGGGTCGACGCCTTTCTGGCGAAGCCGTTCGAGCCGGTGGAGATGGTCCGGCTCGTCCGCCGGCTCATGCGGCACCGCAAGGGGGAGCGGGGCGACGGGGTGTCGGAGGCCTCGGCCCCCGGGGATGCAGGGGCCGCCGCCGTGCGGGGGATTCAGTCCGTTTGCGGAGTGGAGGCATTCGGGGGGCTTGAGTAGTCGCCCTCGTCTCGCTCGGCGAAACCCATTCGCCCTCGCCCCACCCCTCTCCCCTAGGCTTGGCCTCGTGACCCCGGCCGATCTCTCCCGCACCGTGCTGCACGCCGTGCGCTGCGCCGTCGAGGCCGACGAGCTGCCCGCCGCCGCGCCCACGCGGGTCACCGTGCGGGTCCCGCCCCGTCCCGGGTGCGGGGACTACGCCACCAACGTCGCCCTGCGCGTGGCCCAGGACACCGGGCGGCCCGCCCGTGAGGTCGCCGAGGTGCTTCGCAAGCGGCTGGCCGCCGAGCCGGGGGTCGCCCGGGTGGAGATCGCCGGGCCCGGGTTCCTCAACATCACCCTTGAGGGGACTTCCTATACGGAGCTCGTGCGGGGCCTGCTGGCTGCGGCTCCGGCCGCGCCGCCGCTTTCCCTCCCCGACCCCGAGCCCGCCCTCCTCGCCCGCCTCGGTTCCGACGCCGCCCGCTGGAGTCTCCTGTGGCCCGCCGGGTTCGACCGTGACGAGCTGCTCGTGCAGCGCGACAGCAACCCCCTCTTCCGCGTGCGCTACGCCCACGCCCGTACGCGGGGGCTGCTGCGCAACGCCCGGGACCTCGGCTTCGGCGCCGAGCCGGCGCCCACCGGCACCGGCGCAGGCACCGGCACCGACGCCGCCACGCCCCTCCTCGCCGCCCTCGCCGACCACTCCCGCATCACCGCCGCCCGCGACCCCGAGCGCCTCGCCCGGCACCTCGACCGGGTCGCCGGCGCCTTCCTGACGTGGCAGACGAGCTGTGCCGTCCTGCCGCGCGGTGACGAGAAACCCTCGGCCGTCCACCGCGCCCGCCTGGCCCTCGCCGAGGCCACGGGCAACGTGCTGGCCGACGGCCTCCACCAGCTCGGCATCACCGCACCCGCACACCTCTGAGGGGATCAGAGACCATGAGCCGTTCCGCCCACCCCGCCGGGCCCCGCTACGCCGACGTCCTTCCCGAGGGTCACTACACCGCGCCGCCGGCCGACCTCAACGCCCTCGAACCGAAGGTGTGGTCCCGCACGGTCGACCGCGACGAGCACGGGGTCGTCACCGTCGGCGGCATCCCCGTCACCCGCCTCGCCGAGGAGTTCGGCACCCCCGCGTACTTCCTCGACGAGAGCGACTTCCGGGCCCGGTGCCGCGCCTGGCGCGACGCCTTCGGCACCGACGCGGACGTGTTCTACGCCGGGAAGGCGTTCCTGTCCCGCGCCGTCGTGCGCTGGCTCCACGAGGAAGGGCTCAACCTCGACGTCTGCTCCGCCGGCGAGCTCGCCACCGCGCTGGACGCCGGCATGCCCGCCGAGCGCCTGGCCCTGCACGGCAACAACAAGTCGACCGAGGAGATCACCCGCGCCGTCGAGGCCGGTGTCGGGCGGATCGTCCTCGACTCCTTCCAGGAGATCGTGCGCGTCGCGCACATCGCCGAGCGGCTGGGCAAGCGCCAGCGCGTCCAGATCCGGGTCACCGTCGGCGTCGAGGCCCACACCCACGAGTTCATCGCCACCGCCCACGAGGACCAGAAGTTCGGGCTCGCGCTGGCCGGCGGCCAGGCCGCCGAGGCGGTGCGCCGGGCGCTGAAGCTCGACGGGCTGGAACTCGTCGGCATCCACTCCCACATCGGTTCGCAGATCTTCGACACGTCCGGCTTCGAGGTCGCCGCCCACCGCGTCGTCGGGCTGCTCAAGGAGATCCGCGACGAGCACGGCGTCGAGCTGCCCGAGATCGACCTCGGCGGCGGCCTCGGCATCGCCTACACCGCCGACGACGACCCGCGCGAACCGCAGGAGATCGCGACGGCCCTGCGCGAGATCGTCACGCGCGAGTGCGCGGCCGCAGGTCTGGCCGTCCCGCGGATCTCCGTGGAGCCCGGCCGCGCCATCGTCGGCCCGACCGCCTTCACGCTCTACGAGGTGGGCACGGTCAAGGAGCTGCCGGGCCTGCGCACGTACGTGAGCGTCGACGGCGGCATGTCGGACAACATCCGCACCGCCCTGTACGACGCCGACTACACCGTCGCGCTGGTGTCCCGGACGTCCACCGCCGCGCCGATGCTCTCGCGCGTGGTCGGCAAGCACTGCGAGTCCGGCGACATCGTGGTCCGGGACGCCTTCCTCCCCGCCGACCTGGCCCCGGGCGACCTGCTCGCGGTGCCGGCCACCGGTGCCTACTGCCGCTCGATGGCCAGCAACTACAACCACGCCCTGCGCCCGCCGGTCGTGGCGGTGGCCGACGGCGCCGCCCGTGTGATCGTCCGGCGCGAGACCGAAGAAGACCTTCTTCGTCTCGACGTCGGCTGACGGAAACACAAGTCCGGAAGCATGAGTCCGGAAGCATGAGTCCGGACGTATGAGTCCGGAAGCATGAGTCCGGACGTATGAGTCCGGAAACATAAGTCTCGGATACTGGACGGGGGGCGGAATCCCCCGTCCAGTGAGTGAGACTGGTGCACAACCCAAGATGTATAAGGCTGTATCGATGAGAAGCAGGGGTCGGATGATGCGTACGCGTCCGCTGAAGGTGGCGCTGCTGGGCTGTGGAGTCGTCGGCTCTGAGGTGACGCGCATCATGACGACGCACGCCGACGACCTCGCGGCCCGCATCGGTGCGCCCGTCGAGCTCGCCGGCATCGCCGTCCGCCGGCCCGACCGGGTCCGCGCGGGAGTGCCCCAGGAGCTCATCACCACCGATGCCACCGCGCTGGTCAAGCGCGGCGACATCGACGTGGTCATCGAGGTCATCGGCGGCATCGAGCCGGCCCGCTCCCTGATCACCACGGCCTTCGAGCACGGCGCGAGCGTCGTCTCCGCCAACAAGGCGCTGCTCGCCCAGGACGGCGCCGCGCTGCACGCCGCCGCCGAGAAGCAGGGCGCCGACCTCTACTACGAGGCCGCCGTCGCCGGTGCCATCCCGCTGGTCCGGCCGCTGCGCGAGTCCCTCGCGGGCGACAAGATCAACCGGGTGCTCGGCATCGTCAACGGCACGACCAACTTCATCCTCGACAAGATGGACTCCAGCGGCGCCGGTTACTCCGAGGCGCTGGACGAGGCCACCGCCCTGGGCTACGCCGAGGCCGACCCGACCGCCGACGTCGAGGGCTTCGACGCCGCGGCGAAGGCCGCGATCCTCGCCGGAATCGCCTTCCACACCCGTGTGCGCCTCGACGACGTCTACCGCGAGGGCATGACGGAGGTCACCGCCGCGGACTTCGCTTCCGCAAAACAGATGGGCTGCACCATCAAGCTGCTGGCCATCTGCGAGCGCGCCGCCGACGGGCAGTCGGTCACCGCCCGCGTGCACCCGGCGATGATCCCGCTCAGCCACCCGCTGGCCTCGGTGCGCGAGGCGTACAACGCCGTCTTCGTCGAGGCCGAGGCCGCCGGCCGGCTGATGTTCTACGGTCCCGGCGCCGGTGGCTCGCCCACCGCCTCGGCCGTCCTCGGCGACCTCGTCGCCGTCTGCCGCAACAAGCTCGCCGAGTCCACCGGCCCCGGCGAGTCCGCCTATACGCGGCTCCCCGTGAGCCCCATGGGCGAGGTGGTCACGCGCTACCACATCAGCCTCGACGTGGCCGACAAGCCGGGCGTCCTCGCCCAGGTCGCCACCGTCTTCGCCGCGCACGGGGTGTCGATCGACACCGTCCGCCAGACGGGCAAGGACGGCGAGGCCTCCCTCGTCGTGGTCACCCACCGCGCCGCCGACGCCGCCCTCACGGCGACGGTCGAGGCGCTGCGCAAGCTGGATACGGTCCGCGGTGTCGCGAGCATCATGCGGGTTGAAGGGGAGTAACGAAAGCAATGTCCGACAACAACGGCCGTCCGGCCTCCCGTACCCACCAGTGGCGCGGCATCATCGAGGAGTACCGCGACCGCCTCCCGGTCACCGCGGACACCCCGGTGGTCACCCTCCGCGAGGGCGGCACGCCGCTCGTCCCCGCGCAGGTGCTCTCCGAGCGCACGGGCTGTGAGGTCCACCTCAAGGTCGAGGGCGCGAACCCCACCGGCTCCTTCAAGGACCGGGGCATGACCATGGCCATCACCCGGGCGAAGGAAGAGGGTGCGAAGGCCGTCATCTGCGCCTCCACCGGCAACACCTCCGCCTCGGCCGCCGCCTACGCCGTGCGCGCCGGCATGGTCTGCGCCGTGCTCGTCCCCCAGGGCAAGATCGCGCTGGGCAAGATGGGCCAGGCCCTGGTCCACGGCGCCCGCATCCTGCAGGTCGACGGCAACTTCGACGACTGCCTCACCCTGGCCCGCGGCCTGTCCGAGCAGTACCCCGTGGCGCTGGTCAACTCGGTCAACCCCGTGCGCATCGAGGGCCAGAAGACCGCCGCGTTCGAAATCGTCGACGCCCTCGGCGACGCGCCCGACATCCACGTCCTCCCCGTCGGCAACGCCGGCAACATCACCGCCTACTGGCGCGGCTACCGGGAGTACGCGGGCGACGGGATCGCCTCCCGCACCCCCCGCATGTGGGGCTTCCAGGCCTCCGGTTCGGCGCCGATCGTGCGCGGCGAGCCGGTCAAGGACCCGCACACCATCGCCACCGCCATCCGCATCGGCAACCCCGCCTCGTGGCAGTTCGCCGAGCAGGCGCGCGACGAATCGGGCGGGCTCATCGACGAGGTGACCGACCGCCAGATCCTCGCCGCGTACCGCCTGTTGGCCTCGCAGGAGGGCGTCTTCGTCGAGCCCGCCTCCGCCGCGAGCGTGGCCGGTCTCCTCAAGGCCGCCGAACTCGGCCTGGTCGACCCCGGGCAGCGCATCGTCTGTACGGTCACCGGAAACGGGCTCAAGGACCCGGACTGGGCCGTGGCGGGCGCGCCCCAGCCGATCACCGTCCCCGTGGACGCCGCGGTCGCCGCGCAGCGGCTCGGCCTGGCGTAAACCGGCGCCGTTGCGGGGCTTCGAGCCCCGGACCCCGGCACGAACAGCCGCAGTGGCCGGACGGAACGCCTTCCGTCCGCCCCACCGGCGGAGCCCCGCAAGCCCGCCGCAGGCGACACGCATCGTGCGCCTCCCGTGCGCCCTATGTCGCCGCAGAACCTTCCTTCGATAGGCTGTACTCACTCCGCCCCGTCGCAGACCGTGCCGTGCCACCCACGGCATCGCCGTCGCGGCCCTTGCGGACGTTGCACGCCCCACCAAGGCCAGACCAAGGAGAGTCATCGAGCGATGGCCGGTCCCGCGTTCCGCGCCGCCGCTGTCCGCGTGCGCACCCCTGCCACCAGCGCAAACCTCGGCCCCGGCTTCGACGCCCTGGGCCTCGCGCTGGGGCTCTACGACGACGTCGTGGTCCGGGTGGCCGAATCCGGGCTGCACATCGACATCGCCGGGGAGGGCGCCGACTCCCTCCCGCGCGACGAGAGCCACCTCCTCGTACGGGCCCTGCGCACGGCCTTCGACCTGCTCGGCGGCCAGCCGCGCGGCCTGGAGGTCGTCTGCGCCAACCGCATCCCGCACGGGCGGGGCCTGGGCTCCTCCTCGGCCGCCATCTGCGCGGGGATAGTCGCGGCCCGCGCCGTGACCATAGGCGGGGCCGAGAAGCTCGACGACGCGGCGCTGCTCGAGCTGGCCACCGAGATCGAGGGACACCCCGACAACGTCGCCGCGTGCCTGATGGGCGGTTTCACCCTGGCGTGGATGGACGCCGGAGTGGCGCGGGCCATTCGGATGGACCCTGCGGATTCCATCGTTCCGGTGGTCTTCGTGCCGTCCCGTCCGGTGCTCACGGAGACCGCCCGCGGGCTGCTGCCGCGCAGCGTCCCCCATGTGGACGCGGCGGCCAACGCCGGCCGGGCCGCCCTGCTGGTCGAGGCGCTGACCAGGCGCCCCGAGCTGCTGCTGGCGGCCACCGAGGACCGGCTCCACCAGGAGTACCGCGCCCCGGCGATGCCGGAGAGCGTGGCCCTGGTCAACCGACTGCGCGCGGACGGCGTCCCCGCGGTCATCTCCGGCGCGGGACCCACGGTCCTCGCGCTGGTCGAGAGCGGTGCGGCCGACAAGGTCGCACGACTGGCGGGCGAGGGGTGGGCGGCCAACCGGCTGGCTCTCGACGCCGGGGGGACGAGCGTGCTGCCGCTCGCCTGACAGCGGAAATCCGGGCGAAACCCGGCCCCGCGAAAAATAGCGGTTGCCGGTCTTGGAGAGGGGGAATGTTTGTGGGATCCGGTAGTGTTAACCTCAAGTCTGCACTCGACGCCACATCGGCTCGGTGCTCTGTGTCCCGATCAGGGACCGCTTTTCTTCCGGGAGCCTCCCAAACTGCCTGAGCAGCCTGCCTGAGCAGCTTCGAGCACGCTCCGGAATCGGCGTGGGTGACATGAGTGAAGCCGATACTCCATGTCTTCACCTCATTCTTCACGCCGGACCAATGAACTGATTCTTCCGCCGTACCAGCCGTACCGGCGGACCACCGCCCCGGCCCGGTCCGCAAACCGCCAGACCGTAGCCGGACAGCACAACCGGTCGCCGAGCCAGACAGGCCGACGCCCGCTCCAGGGAAGGACCCCTTCGTGAGCGACACCACCGATCTGATGGGCGTGAACGCCGGCGCCACCGGCAATGCCTCCGCGCCCGCCACGGACGCTCCCGCCGCGCCTGCCACCGGTGCTGCCACCGCCCCCAAGCGGCGCCGCTCGGGCACGGGCCTCGACGCCATGGTCCTGGCCGAGCTCCAGCAGCTCGCCTCCAGCCTCGGCATCAAGGGCACCGCGCGGATGCGTAAAGGCCAGCTGATCGAGGTCATCAAGGAGAGGCAGGCCGGCGGTTCCGCCGCGCCCGCCAAGGCCGAGGCCGCCGCGCCCACCGCGGACGCCGAGACCAAGCCCAAGCGCCGCGCCACCTCCAAGGCCCGTACGGGTGAGGCGGCCGAGAAGGCCGAGGCCAAGCCCGCCGAGAAGGCTGCCCCGCAGCAGATCGAGATCCCGGGCCAGCCCTCCCCCAAGCTCTCGGCTCCGCTCGAGCAGGGAGGCGCCTCCACCGACGAGCAGCCGGCCACCGAGCGCCGCCGCCGCCGGGCCACCGCGCCCGCCGGCAGCCCCGACGGCGCCGAGGCCAAGGCCGAGACCCGCGTCGAGGAGCGCGTCGAGGCCAAGGCCGAGACCGCGCTGGACACCGCCGAGGGCAAGGCCGCCAAGGGCGACCGCCAGGACCGCGCCGAGCGCGGCCAGAAGGGCGACCGCCGGGAGCGCGGCGACCGCGGCGAGCGGGGCGAGCGCGGTCAGCGCGACCGCCGCGAGCGCGGCAACCGCGGCGATGACGCCCAGCAGGGCGCCGGCCGCCAGCAGCGCGACGGCCGTGGCGCGCCCCAGGGTGCCCAGGGCGGCGGCCAGGGCGGCCAGGGCGGCCCGCAGGACGAGGACGACTTCGAGGGTGGCCGCCGCGGCCGCCGCGGCCGCTACCGCGACCGCCGTGGCCGTCGTGGCCGCGACGACTTCGGCAACGAGCCGCAGGTCTCCGAGGACGACGTCCTGATCCCCGTCGCGGGCATCCTGGACATCCTCGACAACTACGCCTTCATCCGCACCTCCGGTTACCTGCCGGGCCCGAACGACGTCTACGTCTCCCTCGCCCAGGTCCGCAAGAACGGCCTGCGCAAGGGTGACCACGTCACCGGTGCGGTGCGGCAGCCGAAGGACGGCGAGCGCCGCGAGAAGTTCAACGCCCTCGTCCGCCTCGACTCGGTGAACGGCATGGCGCCCGAAACCGGCCGCGGCCGCCCCGAGTTCAACAAGCTCACCCCGCTCTACCCGCAGGACCGCCTGCGGTTGGAGACGGACCCGGGCGTTCTGACGACCCGGATCATCGATCTGGTCGCCCCCATCGGCAAGGGCCAGCGCGGTCTGATCGTGGCCCCGCCGAAGACCGGTAAGACCATGATCATGCAGGCGATCGCCAACGCGATCACCACCAACAACCCCGAGTGCCACCTGATGGTCGTCCTGGTCGACGAGCGTCCGGAAGAGGTCACCGACATGCAGCGGTCGGTCAAGGGCGAGGTCATCTCCTCGACCTTCGACCGCCCGGCCGAGGACCACACCACCGTCGCCGAGCTGGCCATCGAGCGCGCCAAGCGCCTCGTGGAGCTGGGTCACGACGTGGTCGTCCTGCTGGACTCGATCACCCGTCTGGGCCGCGCCTACAACCTGGCCGCCCCGGCCTCGGGCCGCATCCTGTCCGGTGGTGTCGACTCGACCGCGCTCTACCCGCCGAAGAAGTTCTTCGGTGCCGCGCGCAACATCGAGGACGGCGGCTCGCTGACCATCCTGGCCACCGCGCTGGTCGAGACCGGCTCGCGCATGGACGAGGTGATCTTCGAGGAGTTCAAGGGCACCGGCAACATGGAGCTCAAGCTCGACCGGAAGCTCGCCGACAAGCGCATCTTCCCCGCCGTCGACGTGGACCCCTCGGGTACGCGCAAGGAGGAGATCCTCCTGGGCGGCGAGGAGCTGGCGATCGTCTGGAAGCTGCGCCGGGTGCTGCACGCGCTCGACTCGCAGCAGGCCATCGAGCTGCTCCTCGACAAGATGAAGCAGACGAAGTCGAACGCCGAGTTCCTGATGCAGATCGCGAAGACCACGCCCTCCTCGGGCAACGGCAACGACTGATCCGCATCCCGCGGCTCGACGAGGCCCTTCGCCTCGGTGAGGCCCCCCGCCACCTCGGTGGCGGGGGGCCTTCGCCGTTCCTCCCGCGCCCCGGCCGGCCACCCTCCCCGGCCCGCCTTTATCGTGATCTTTCCGTGACATTCTGAGATCTGCGCCACAGCCGCGCGGCCCCGAGGTGGCCGGAATCCTTGCCTCGCATTCGGCCGAAATCGCAGGTGGCGAGGGGTAGTAGTGATCGCCGGCCGCTCCGTGCCGGGGGGCGTTTCTAAGACAGTCCTCAGAAAACGCTGTGCAACCCTGTCGCAGACTTCCCCGTCAATCAGCGCAGGGGGGACGAGCCGGGGCGAGTCCCGGAGACCGTGGAGGACTGAGGAGCGCATGGCCGAGGAGAGCAGGGGCGCGGCAGCGGGTTCGCACCGTCGCCGTGCCGGCGGGAGCCGTGGCCGGCGCCGCAAGGCCCGTCCGCGCCGCAAGGGCTGGCGAATAGCCGCCTGGACCGCCGCCGGCGTGGTCCTCGTGGGCGGGGCCGGGGCGGGGTTCCTCTACTACAAGTTCAACGGGAACCTCAGCAGCGTCGACATCAACGCGGCCCTGGGCAAGAACCGGCCGGAGAACGTCGACAACGGCTCGCAGGACATCCTCGTCCTCGGCTCGGACTCCCGGGCCGGCGACAACGGCAAGTACGGCCGGGACGAGGGCAGCTCCCGCTCCGACACGGCGATGATCGTCCATGTCTACGCGGGTCACAAGAAGGCCAGCGTCGTCTCGATCCCGCGCGACACCATCGTCGCCCGCCCCGAGTGCAGGACGCCCGACGGGAAGACGAGCCCGGCGGTCAAGCGCGGGCAGTTCAACGAGGCGTACTCCATCGGCGGTGCGGTGTGCGCGGTCAAGACCGTCGAGGCCATGACGCAGATCCGCATGGACCACTACCTCGAGGTCGACTTCGCCGGCTTCCAGAAGCTCATCGACAAGCTGGGCGGCGTGGAGGTCACCACCACCAAGGCGATCAACGACAAGTCGAGCCACCTCAAGCTCGACGCCGGCACCCACAAGCTGAACGGCGAGCAGTCCCTCGGCCTCGTCCGCACCCGCAAGGCCGTCGGCGACGGCAGTGACCTCGGCCGGATCAAGCTCCAGCAGGCCTTCATCAAGGCGCTGCTGGACCAGGTCAAGCAGGTCGGCCTGTTCACCAGCCCCACCAAGCTCTACGGGATCGCCGACACCGCCACCAAGGCGCTCACCACCGACCGCGAGCTGGCCTCGGTCGACAAGCTGTACTCGTTCGCGAACGGCCTCAAGGGCATCGGGTCGAGCGACATGCACATGGTGACGCTGCCGGTGGGCGACGACCCCGCCGACCACAACCGGGTGATCCCGCTGACGGAGGCGAGCGAGCAGATCTGGACCGCGCTCCGCGCCGACCGGCCCATCCCGGAGTCGGCCCTCAAGGACGGCGCGGGCACCAAGACGGGCGCCGACGACGTCGTCAAGTGATCCCCGGCCGGCGGACGACACCCCGCCGGCCGGCCGCCGGACCCCCGCTGACCAGCGCCGGACCCCTTGGGAATAACGGGTCGCGACCTCCCGTTTTGGGGGATGCGGCCAGTACTGGCAAACTGGTCCGTCGGCCCCGGTTCACGTAAGGCAATCCCGCCTCTACGACCCGGAGCCCTCCCGAACCTAGGAGAACCCCTTGAAGCGCGACATCCACCCGGAGTACGTCGAGACGCAGGTCAGCTGCACCTGTGGCGCCTCGTTCACCACCCGTAGCACCGTCGCCGACGGCACCATCCGCGCCGACGTCTGCTCCGAGTGCCACCCGTTCTACACGGGCAAGCAGAAGATCCTCGACACCGGTGGCCGCGTGGCGCGGTTCGAGGCCCGCTTCGGCAAGGCCGCCGCTGCCAAGAAGTAGCGACCCGCAGGCGCCGGTCCTCGGTCGCCCTCCGCGTGCGAGGGCGACCGGACCGGCGCTTTGTCGTCCAGCAGGCCCGAGAGCAGGCCGTCACTTCAGCAGGCCCGTCACTTCCAGCAGCTAGGGAAACCCCATGTTCGAGGCAGTCGAGGAACTGATCGGCGAGCACGCCGACCTCGAGAAGCGGCTCGCCGACCCCGCCGTGCACGCGGACCAGGCCAACGCCCGCAAGCTCAACAAGCGCTACGCCGAGCTGACGCCGATCGTCGGGACCTACCGCTCCTGGAAGCAGGCCGGGGACGACATCGAGACCGCTCGCGAGTTCGCCGCCGACGACCCGGACTTCGCCGCCGAGGTCAAGGAGCTGGAGAAGCAGCGCGAGGAGCTCACCGAGAAGCTCCGCCTGCTCCTCGTCCCGCGCGACCCCAGCGACGACAAGGACGTCATCCTCGAGATCAAGGCGGGTGCGGGCGGCGACGAGTCCGCCCTGTTCGCCGGCGACCTGCTGCGGATGTACCTGCGCTACGCCGAGCGCGTGGGCTGGAAGACCGAGATCATCGACACCACCGAGTCCGAGCTGGGCGGCTACAAGGACGTCCAGGTCGCGGTGAAGACCAAGGGCGGCAACGGCGCCACCGAGCCCGGCCAGGGCGTGTGGGCCCGGCTGAAGTACGAGGGCGGCGTCCACCGCGTCCAGCGCGTGCCGGCCACCGAGTCCCAGGGCCGCATCCACACCTCCGCCGCCGGCGTGCTCGTCACGCCCGAGGCCGAGGAGGTCGACGTCGAGATCAACATGAACGACCTGCGCATCGACGTCTACCGCTCCTCCGGCCCCGGCGGCCAGTCGGTCAACACCACCGACTCCGCGGTCCGCATCACCCACCTGCCGACCGGCGTCGTCGCCTCCTGCCAGAACGAGAAGAGCCAGCTCCAGAACAAGGAGCAGGCCCTGCGCATCCTGCGCTCCCGGCTGCTCGCCGCGGCCCAGGAGAAGGCCGAGGCCGAGGCCGCCGACGCCCGCCGCAGCCAGGTGCGCACCGTCGACCGCTCCGAGAAGATCCGGACGTACAACTTCCCGGAAAACCGCATCTCGGACCACCGCGTCGGCTTCAAGGCGTACAACTTGGACCAGGTGCTCGACGGCGACCTGGACCCCGTGATCCAGGCGTGCGTGGACGCCGACTCCGCCGCGAAGCTCGCCGCCGCGGGCTGAGCGCAGACCGCAAGCCCGTCCGCGACCGCCGGCCGGCCCTCCCGCAGGGCCGCCCGGCGACCGGGGACGACAGATCGAAGACGCGAGAGGACCACTGTGAATCTGCTGCTCGCCGAAGTGGCGCAAGCCACTCAGCGGCTGGCCGACGCCGGCGTACCTTCTCCGCGCTTCGACGCGGAGGAGCTCGCCGCCTTCGTGCACGGCGTCAAGCGGGGTGAGCTGCACCAGGTCGCCGACGCCGACTTCGACGCCCGCTACTGGGAGGCCGTCGCCCGCCGCGAGGCCCGGGAGCCGCTCCAGCACATCACCGGCCGCGCCTTCTTCCGCTACCTGGAGCTCCAGGTCGGCCCCGGCGTCTTCGTGCCCCGCCCCGAGACCGAGTCGGTCGTCGGCTGGGCCATAGACGCCGTACGGGCCATGGACGTCGTCGAGCCCCTGATCGTCGACCTGTGCACCGGCTCCGGCGCCATCGCCCTCGCCCTCGCCCAGGAGGTGCCGCGCTCGCGCGTGCACGCCGTCGAGCTGGACGAGACCGCCCTCGGCTGGGCCCGCAAGAACGTCGAGGGCTCCCGCGTGACCCTCCACCACGGCGACGCCCTCACCGCGCTGCCCGAGCTCGACGGCCAGGTCGACCTCGTCGTCAGCAACCCGCCGTACATCCCGCTCACCGAATGGGAGTACGTCGCCCCCGAGGCCCGCGACCACGACCCGCAGCTCGCCCTCTTCTCCGGCGAGGACGGCCTCGACACCATCCGCGGCATCGAGCGCACCGCCCACCGGCTGCTGCGCCCGGGCGGCGTCGTCGTCATCGAGCACGCCGACACCCAGGGCGGCCAGGTCCCGTGGATCTTCACCGAGGAGCGCGGCTGGGCCGACGCCGCCGACCACCCCGACCTGAACAACCGCCCCCGCTTCGCCACCGCGCGGAAGGCCATGCCGTGACGACGGCACCCCCGACATCTACCCTGTTCGCCCCGTACGAGGAGGTCCGTTAATGGCACGGCGATACGACTGCAGCGACGCGACCGACCGCAAGACCGGCCTGCGCGAGGCCGTCGCCGCGGTGCGCCGCGGTGAGCTGGTCGTGCTGCCCACCGACACCGTCTACGGCATCGGTGCGGACGCCTTCAGCCGCGAGGCCGTCGGCGATCTCCTGCAGGCCAAGGGCCGCGGCCGCGGCATGCCCTCGCCCGTCCTCGTCGGCTCCCCGAACACCCTGCACGGCCTCGTCACGGACTTCTCCGAGCAGGCCTGGGAGCTCGTCGACGCCTTCTGGCCCGGCGCGCTCACCCTCGTCGCCAACCACCAGCCGTCCCTGACCTGGGACCTCGGCGAGACCCGCGGCACCGTCGCCGTCCGGATGCCGCTGCACCCGGTCGCCATCGAGCTGCTCACCGAGTTCGGCCCGATGGCCGTCTCCAGCGCCAACCTCACGGGCCACCCGGCGCCGCAGGACTGCGACGCCGCCCAGGAGATGCTCGGCGACTCCGTCTCCGTCTACCTCGACGGCGGCCCCACCCCCGCCGACGTGCCGTCCTCCATCGTGGACGTCACCGGCAAGGTGCCCGTGCTGCTGCGCGCCGGTGCGATCAGCGCCGAGCAGCTGCGCGAGGTGGTACCCGACCTCGAGGTGGCGAATTGATCGCCCCGCAGGGGCGTGGCATAGCGGGACCGGACACGGCGGCCAAGGCCGACACCTTCCGCATCCTCCACGTCAGCACCGGCAACGTCTGCCGCTCGCCCATCACCGAGCGGCTGACCCGCCATGCCCTCACCGACCGGCTCGGCGACCCCTTCGCGGGCGGCCTGGTGGTGGAGAGCGCCGGCACCTGGGGCCACGAGGGGGCGCCGATGGAGGCGCACGCCGCCACGGTCCTCGCCGACCTCGGCGCCGACCCCGACGGGTTCACCGGCCGCGAGCTGCTGGACGAGCACGTCATCCGCGCCGACCTCGTCCTGACCGCCACCCGCGACCACCGCGCCCAGGTCATCTCCATGGGCCATTCGGCCGGGCTGCGCACCTTCACGCTCAAGGAGTTCACCCGGCTGGTGCGGGCCATAGACCCCGCGACCCTCCCGGACCCCGAGCGGGCCGGCG
The DNA here is from genome assembly GCF_051386455.1 of Streptomyces sp. URMC 124. Classification (NCBI taxonomy): domain Bacteria; kingdom Bacillati; phylum Actinomycetota; class Actinomycetes; order Kitasatosporales; family Streptomycetaceae; genus Streptomyces; species Streptomyces sp. URMC 124. Next base: position 22,103 of record NZ_JBPQTS010000069.1, on the reverse strand, counting down.
GCGTGGTCGAGCGGGCCCGCGCCCTGGTGCAGGCCGCCGCCGCCCTGCGCGGCTGGCTGCTCGCCCCGAACGCGGAGGCCGACGAGGTCCACGACCCCTACGGCGCCCCGATCACCTTCTTCCGCTCCATCGGCGACGAGATCAACCAGGCCCTCGACCCGGTCCTCACCGCACTCACCGGGCGCGCCGCCCGGCCCTGACCGCCTGCGCCGGCGCGGGCGCGGGCCTACATTGGGTGGCACGCACCGCATCTTCCGATGCCCCGTGCACCATCCGAGGTCCGGAGCGCGCGCCATGCCGGTCACCGCAGCAGCACCCCACACCCACTGGAGTCCCGACTTCGACGCGCTGCGCCGTCAGGACCCGGAGCTGGCGGGCCTGGTGCTCGCCGAGCTCGAGCGGCAGTCCACGGGCCTCCAGCTGATCGCCGCCGAGAACTTCACCTCGCCCGCCGTCCTCGCGGCCCTCGGCTCCCCGCTGGCCAACAAGTACGCCGAGGGCTATCCCGGCGCCCGCCACCACGGCGGCTGCGAGCTGGTCGACCTCGCCGAGCGCACCGCGGCCGACCGCGCCAGGGCCCTCTTCGGCGCCGAGCACGCCAACGTCCAGCCCCACTCCGGCTCGGCCGCGGTGCTCGCCGCCTACGCCGCCCTGCTGCGCCCGGGCGACAAGGTGCTCGCCATGGGCCTGCGGTACGGCGGGCACCTCACGCACGGCTCGCCCGCGAACTTCTCCGGCCGCTGGTTCGACTTCACCGGCTACGGCGTGCGCCGCGACACCGGCCTGATCGACTACGACGAGGTGCGGGCGCTGGCCCGCGAGCACCGGCCCAGGGCGATCGTCTGCGGCTCGATCTCGTACCCGCGCCACCCGGACTACGCGGCCTTCCGCGAGATCGCCGACGAGGCGGGCGCCCACCTGATCGTGGACGCCGCCCACCCCATCGGCCTGGTCGCCGGGGGAGCGGCGCCCAACCCCGTGCCGTACGCCGACGTGGTGTGCGCGACCACCCACAAGGTGCTCCGCGGCCCGCGCGGCGGCATGATCCTGTGCCGCGCGGAGCTCGCGGGCCGGATCGACCGCGCGGTCTTCCCGTTCACCCAGGGCGGCGCGCAGATGCACACCGTCGCGGCGAAGGCGGTGGCCTTCGGGGAGGCGGCGACGCCGGCCTTCACCGCGTACGCCCATCAGGTGGTGGCCAACGCCCGCGCCCTTGCCGCCGCGCTGGCCGCTGAGGGCCTCTCTGTGACCACGGGCGGGACGGATACGCATCTCATCACCACCGACGTCTCCGGGCTCGCCCTGGAGGCCGCCACGGCCCGCGGCAGGCTCGCCGCCGCCGGTATCGTCCTGGACCTGTGCGGGCTGCCGCACGGGACGGCGCACGGCCTGCGGCTGGGCACCGCGGCCGTCACGACGCAGGGCATGCGCGAACCGGAGATGGCCCGGATCGGCGCGCTGATCGGGGCGGCGCTGCGGGGCGCGGGGCTGGACGGGGGCCTGCGCGGGGAGGTCGCCCGGCTCGCGGGGAGCTTCCCGCTCTACGCTCCTTATCCCGCGCACATCTGACGGCTGCAACCATCGCGGGTGGCCGTACGTCTACAGCTGTATTCACGGATCGGGGGCGGACGCGAATATGGTGTGGGGCTGTGATGTCCAGCGCGACCTCTGGGGCAGCCCGTGCGTGAATACCTGCTGACGCTGTGCGTCACCGCGGCAGTCACCTATCTGCTGACGGGACCGGTGCGGAAGTTCGCGATCGTGGCCGGCGCGATGCCGGAGATCCGCGCGCGCGACGTGCACCGGGAACCGACGCCGCGGCTCGGCGGTATCGCGATGTTCGGCGGCCTGTGCGCGGGCCTGCTGGTGGCGGCCCACCTGTCGAACCTGGGCAAGGTCTTCGAGCTGCACAGCGAGCCGCGGGCGCTGCTGTCGGGCGCCGGGCTGATCTGGATCCTCGGCGTGCTGGACGACAAGTGGGGCGTGGACGCCCTGGTCAAGCTGGGCGGCCAGATGATCGCCGCCGGTGTGATGGTGCTCCAGGGCCTGACGATCCTGTGGATCCCGGTGCCCGGCGTGGGCACGGTGGGGCTCACGCCCATGCAGGGCACGCTGCTGACGGTCGCCCTCGTGGTCATCACCATCAACGCGGTCAATTTCGTCGACGGCCTGGACGGCCTGGCCTCCGGAATGGTGTGCATCGCCGCCGCCGCGTTCTTCCTCTACGCGTACCGCCTGTGGTTCGGCCACAACGTGGAGGCGGCCGCGCCCGCGACGCTGTTCGCCGCGATCCTGATGGGCATGTGCCTGGGATTCCTCCCGCACAATATGCACCCTGCACGTATCTTTATGGGCGATTCGGGCTCGATGCTCATCGGGCTGGTGCTCGCCGCGGGCGCCATCTCCATCACCGGTCAGGTCGACCCCGATGTCCTGAACGCATTCACGGGCGGCTCGGAGCGCGCGATCGTGCACGCCACGGTGCCGGTCTACATCCCGCTGCTGCTGCCGCTGACGGTGATCGCGGTGCCCGTGGCGGACCTGCTGCTCGCCATCGTGCGGCGCACCTGGAACGGGCAGTCGCCGTTCGCCGCCGACCGCGGCCATCTGCACCACCGGCTGCTGGAAATCGGCCACTCGCACAGCCGTGCGGTATTGATCATGTATTTCTGGTCGGGGCTCATCGCCTTCGGCACGGTCGCCTATTCCGTGCACTCGGCGAGCACCTGGATCCTGCTGCTGATCGTCGCGCTGAGCGCGGCCGGACTCGTCCTCCTGCTGCTGCCGCGCTTCAAGCCGCGCGCGCCCCGCTGGGCCGAGGCGTTCGTGCCGCCGCGCTACCGCCGCCGCAAGGTGACCGCGGCGGAGCCCGCGGCGGCCGGTGCGCAGCCGGGCGCGGAGGCCGTGCCGGGCGCCGCCGAGGCCATGGAGACGGGGGAGCCGGGAGAGCCGGGAGAGGCTGCGGAGGCGGGGGAGGCGGGCGAGCAGCGCGAGCCCGTGCCCGCCGGGGTGCACGGGGCGACGGCCATCGGCGACCGCTCGCGCTTCGCGCACGCCCGCCGGATCAGCAGCAACCGCTGACGCCATCCGGAGGCATCCATTCCGGGCTGCCGAGAGGCATCCGGGCGAAAATGCAAGTCGTTGTCTCTATCAGAGATCTTGGGTCGCGTCAGCGCTATGACCAGCGACGTGACCCTTGCGTGTGACGTCGGGCACACGATGTAGGTAAAGACCTCATCAAATAGTTTGTGATACCGTTCACGAAACCCGGTGCTGGAGCCGAAGGACCGTAGTGCGGCGGTCCTCCGCCGCAAGCCGCGAGCATTTCCGGGGATACGCTCGTCCACGACGAATCGTTGCTTCCGACCTCATCGCCGGAGAAACCCTTCATGCAGTCCAACGACGCCCGAACACTCCTGCAGTGCGCCGTCCCGACCGCCGTGGCCGGCATCGTCGCCGCTGCCGTGAGCGGTGTGCTCGCCGGCGGCAAGGGTGCGATCGGCGCCGTCGTCGGCACCCTCGTGGCGGGCGGCGTGATGGCCCTGGGCCTGTTCGTTCTCCAGCGCACGGCGAAGTCCTTCCCGCACCTGTTCCAGGCCATGGGTCTGGTGCTCTACGTGACGCAGTTCCTGATCTCCGCGGTCGTTCTCGCGGTCTTCCGGGACACGTCGCTGTTCAACACCCGGGCGTTCGCCTTCGCGCTGCTCGGCGCGGTCCTCGTGTGGACTGCCGCGCAGACCCGGGCGTATCTGAAGGCCAAGATCCTTTATGTCGATCCGGAATCCGTTGAGGCGAAGAAGTCCGCGCCCGCCGGGTCTCCGACGTGACCGGTAGGGCCGCGATAAAGGTGCCGACGCTCACCTGCTATCGTCCGGTGCCATCTGAGGCACAGTGGGCGCAGGCAGCTGAACACCCGAGTTTCCCGGGACGGAATCGGCAGTCCATGCAGCTGATGCCCGCGACCGGCCCCGCGCCGATCACCCGCCCCCCCATCCGCAAGACCAGTCCAGTGCCGTTCCGCGGCTGTGCGCCGCGCCGACACAACGAGGTTGCCGTACCTATGCGCCACGCTGAAGGAGCTCGCGGTGAGTGCTGACCAGATGCTCGCCTTCGAGACCGATTGCCACATCTTCGATGGGTGCGGCTTCCCAGCCCCGGGCCTCCACTCGTTCCTGTTCGAGCCGCTCTTCACCGTCGGCGGCATCGAGTTCAACAAGCCCATGCTGCTGGCCGTGCTGACCACGGTCATCGTCATCGGCTTCTTCTGGGCGGCCTTCGGCCGGGCCAAGGTGGTCCCCGGCAAGCTGCAGATGGTCGGTGAGGCGGGCTACGACTTCGTGCGCCGCGGCATCGTCTACGACTCGCTCGGCAAGAAGGAGGGCGAGAAGTACGTCCCCTTCATGGTCTCGCTGTTCTTCTTCGTCTGGATCATGAACCTCTGGTCGATCATTCCGGTCGCCCAGTTCCCGGTGACGTCGATCATTGCCTTCCCGGCGGCGCTCGCCCTGATCGTCTACGTCCTGTGGATGTACCTGACGTTCAAGAAGCACGGTTTCGTCGGCGGCCTGAAGAACATCGTCGGCTACGACAAGTCGCTCGGCCCGATCCTCCCGCTCGCCGTGGTCCTCGAGTTCTTCTCGAACGTGATCATCCGGCCCTTCACCCACGCGGTGCGGCTCTTCGCCAACATGTTCGCCGGTCACCTGCTGATCCTGATGTTCACCATCGCCAGCTGGTACCTGCTGAACGGGATCGGCATCGCCTACGCCGGCGTCTCCTTCGTGATGACCATCGTGATGACGGCCTTCGAGCTCTTCATCCAGGCCGTCCAGGCGTACGTCTTCGTGCTGCTGGCCACCAACTACGTCCAGGGCGCGCTCGCAGAGCACCACTGAGCACCCCCGCTCCCCAGACCAACAGTCGTCCGGTGGCCAACCCCCACCGGTCCGTGAAAGAGAAGGAAGAACGAGCATGTCTGCTGCTCTCCAGACCATCGCCGCTGGTGTCGAGATCAAGGGCAACCTCGGCTCGATCGGCTACGGCCTCGCCGCGATCGGCCCCGGCGTCGGCGTCGGCATCGTCTTCGGTAACGGCACCCAGGCCCTGGCCCGCCAGCCCGAGGCCGCCGGCCTGATCCGCGCCAACCAGATCCTCGGCTTCGCCTTCTGTGAGGCGCTCGCCCTGATCGGTCTGGTCATGCCGTTCGTCTACCCGTCCTCCTGATCACCGTCTGACGACCACTGTTTTCGACGGAAGGCATTGATGTGAATCCCCTGGCAGTCCTGGCGAGTGAGGGGGAGCTGGAAAGCCCGCTCCTGCCCCCGCTCCCAGAGCTCGTCATCGGCCTGATCGCCTTCGCCATCGTCTTCATCTTCCTCGGCAAGAAGCTCCTCCCGAAGATCAACTCGACTCTGGACGAGCGCCGCGAGGCCATCGAAGGCGGCATGGAGAAGGCCGAGGCCGCCCAGGCCGAGGCGCAGCAGGTGCTCGAGGACTACCGGGCCCAGCTCGCCGACGCCCGCCATGAGGCCGCCCGCATGCGCCAGGAGGCGCAGGAGCAGGGTGCGTCGATGATCGCAGAGATGCGGTCCGAGGGTGAGCGTCAGCGCGAGGAGATCATCGCTGCCGGCCACGCCCAGATCGAGGCCGACCGCAAGGCCGCTTCGGCCTCGCTCCGCCAGGACGTGGGCAAGCTCGCCGGCGACCTGGCCGGCCGGATCGTCGGCGAGTCCCTCGCGGACGCGGCCCGGCAGAGCCGGACCATCGACCGCTTCCTCGACGACCTCGAGGCCAAGGCGGCGGCCGGTGCGACGAAGGCAGAGGCGAACCGATGAGTGGAGCGAGCCGGGAGGCGCAGGCCTCCGCACGTGAGCGCCTCGACGCGCTGGCGGACAACACGTCCGTGGACGCGGCGAAGCTCGCCGACGACCTCGCCGCGGTCACCGCGCTGCTGGACCGCGAGGTCTCGCTGCGCCGGGTGCTGACCGACCCCGCCCAGCCGGGCGAGGCCAAGTCCCAGCTGGCCGGGCGTCTGCTCGGCGGCCAGGTGGGCGGCGAGTGCGCCGACCTGGTCTCCGGGATGGTCCGTTCCCGCTGGTCGCGCTCGCGCGACCTGGTGGACGCGATCGAGGAGCTGGCCTCCGGCGCCGAGTTCATCGCCGCCGACCGCGCCGGTGTCCTGGACGACGTCGAGGACGAGCTGTTCCGCTTCGGCCGCATCGTCGCCTCCAGCTCCGAGCTGCGGGCCGCGCTGACGGACAAGGTCGCGAACCGCTCGGCCAAGGCCGCTCTGGTGAGCGAGCTGCTGGGGGGCCGGGCCAATCCGGTCACCGAGCGTCTCGTTGTCCGTCTTGTGGCACAGCCGCGGGGCCGTAGCCTGGAGGCGGGGCTCAACGCCCTCTCCAAGCTGGCCGCGGACCGCCGGGACCGCGTGGTCGCAGTGGTCACGTCCGCGGTGCCGATGAGCGACGCCCAGAAGCAGCGCCTCGGCGACGCGCTCGCCAAGCTGTACGGGCGCCGTGTCCACCTCAACCTGGACATCGACCCCGAGCTCATCGGCGGTGTGCAGGTGCGGATCGGCGACGAGGTCATCAACGGCAGCATCGCGGACCGTCTCGCCGAGGCGGACCGGCGGATGGCCGGCTGACAGCCACCAACTCAAGAGCATGACTGACGGCCCGAGTTGGGCCGACGGTGTCCTCCGGGGGCCCGCAGCACCGCTGCGGAACCCAGCCTCCGGAGAAGAAATACTTCGGGCCCAACAAGGAGAGCAGGGAACCCAGATGGCGGAGCTCACGATCCGGCCGGAGGAGATCCGGGACGCGCTGGAGAACTTTGTCCAGGCGTACAAGCCGGACGCGGCCTCGCGCGAGGAGGTCGGTACGGTCAGCGTTGCCGGCGACGGCATCGCTAAGGTCGAGGGCCTTCCCTCGGCCATGGCGAACGAGCTGCTGCGGTTCGAGGACGGAACCCTCGGTCTCGCCCTCAACCTCGAGGAGCGCGAGATCGGTGCGGTCGTCCTCGGCGAGTTCAGCGGCATCGAGGAGGGCCAGCCGGTGCAGCGCACCGGTGAGGTGCTCTCCGTCGCGGTCGGCGAGGGCTACCTCGGCCGCGTCGTCGACCCGCTGGGCAACCCGATCGACGGCCTCGGCGAGATCGCGACCGAGGGCCGGCGCGCCCTTGAGCTGCAGGCCCCCACGGTCATGCAGCGCAAGTCGGTCCACGAGCCGATGGAGACCGGCTACAAGGCCGTCGACGCGATGACCCCGGTCGGCCGCGGTCAGCGTCAGCTGATCATCGGTGACCGCCAGACCGGCAAGACCGCGCTGGCCGTCGACACGATCATCAACCAGCGCGACAACTGGCGCACCGGCGACCCGAAGAAGCAGGTCCGCTGCATCTACGTCGCCATCGGCCAGAAGGGCTCGACCATCGCCTCCGTGCGCGCCGCGCTGGAGGAGGCCGGTGCGCTGGAGTACACGACGATCGTCGCGGCCCCCGCGTCCGACCCGGCGGGCTTCAAGTTCCTCGCCCCCTACACCGGCTCGGCCATCGGTCAGCACTGGATGTACCAGGGCAAGCACGTCCTGATCGTCTTCGACGACCTGTCGAAGCAGGCCGACGCCTACCGCGCCGTGTCCCTGCTGCTGCGCCGCCCGCCGGGCCGTGAGGCCTACCCGGGTGACGTCTTCTACCTGCACTCGCGTCTGCTGGAGCGCTGCGCCAAGCTCTCCGACGAGATGGGCGCCGGTTCCATGACCGGTCTGCCGATCGTCGAGACCAAGGCCAACGACGTCTCGGCGTTCATCCCGACCAACGTCATCTCCATCACCGACGGCCAGTGCTTCCTGGAGTCCGACCTGTTCAACGCCGGCCAGCGCCCGGCCCTGAACGTCGGTATCTCGGTCTCCCGTGTCGGTGGCTCCGCCCAGCACAAGGCCATGAAGCAGGTCTCCGGCCGCCTCCGCGTGGACCTCGCCCAGTTCCGTGAGCTCGAGGCGTTCGCCGCCTTCGGTTCCGACCTGGACGCCGCGTCGAAGGCCTCGCTGGAGCGCGGCAAGCGCATGGTCGAGCTGCTGAAGCAGGCCCAGTACGCCCCGTACTCCACCGAGGACCAGGTCGTCTCCATCTGGGCCGGCACCACCGGCAAGATGGACGACGTCCCCGTCGAGGACATCCGCCGCTTCGAGCGCGAGCTGCTGGACTACCTGCACCGCGAGCACAAGGGCCTGATGACGTCCATCGTCGAGGGCGGCAAGATGTCCGACGACACGCTGCAGGCCGTGGGTGACGCGATCGCGTCCTTCAAGCAGCAGTTCGAGACCTCGGACGGCAAGCTGCTGGGCGAGGGCTGAGCATGGGTGCCCAGCTCCGGGTCTACAAGAGGCGGATCAAGTCCGTCTCCGCGACCAAGAAGATCACCAAGGCGATGGAGATGATCGCCGCCTCGCGCATCGTCAAGGCGCAGCGCCAGGTGGCCGCATCGACTCCGTACGCCAGTGAGCTCACCCGGGCAGTGACCGCGGTTGCCACCGGCTCCAACACCAAGCACGCCCTGACCACCGAGGCGGAGAACCCGGTCCGGGCCGCGGTGCTGCTCATCACGAGCGACCGCGGTCTGGCCGGCGGCTACTCCTCCAACGCCATCAAGGCGGCGGAGCGGCTCACCGAGCGGCTCAAGGCCGAGGGCAAGGACGTCGTCACGTACATCGTCGGCCGCAAGGGCGTCGCGTACTACGGCTTCCGCGAGCGTGCCGTGGCGGAGTCCTGGACCGGCTTCACCGACAGCCCGACCTACGCCGATGCCAAGCGCATCGCGGGTCCGCTGATCGAGGCCGTCCAGCGGGACACGGCCGAGGGCGGCGTGGACGAGCTCCACATCGTCTTCACCGAGTTCGTCTCGATGATGACGCAGACGCCGGTCGACAACCGCCTGCTGCCGCTGAGCCTGGAGAAGGCTCCCGCGGAGCAGGAGGGGACGCCGGGCCGGATCCTGCCGCTGTTCGACTTCGAGCCGTCGGCCGAAGGGGTCCTCGACGCACTGCTGCCGCGGTACGTGGAGTCCCGGATCTACAACGCGCTGCTGCAGGCAGCGGCTTCCGAGCACGCCGCCCGTCGTCGTGCGATGAAGTCCGCCACCGACAACGCAGAAGAGCTCATCAAGTCGCTCACGCGGCTTGCCAATGCGGCCCGACAGGCCGACATCACCCAGGAAATCAGCGAGATCGTCGGTGGCGCCAGCGCTCTGGCCGACGCGACCGCGGGGAGTGACAACTAATGACGACCACTGTTGAGACGGCCGCCGCCACGGGCCGCGTCGCGCGGGTCATCGGCCCCGTCGTCGACGTGGAGTTCCCCGTCGACGCGATGCCGGAGATCTACAACGCCCTGCACGTCGAGGTCGACGACCCGGCCGAGGAGGGCGGTCGCAAGACCCTGACCCTCGAGGTCGCCCAGCACCTGGGCGAGGGCCTGGTGCGCTCCATCTCGATGCAGCCCACCGACGGTCTGGTCCGCCAGGCCGCGGTGACCAACACCGGCACGGGCATCACGGTTCCCGTCGGTGACGTGACCAAGGGCAAGGTGTTCAACACCCTGGGCCAGGTCCTCAACGAGGACCCGTCCACGGTCGCCGACGCCGAGCGCTGGTCGATCCACCGCAAGGCCCCGGCCTTCGACCAGCTCGAGTCCAAGACCGAGATGTTCGAGACCGGCCTGAAGGTCGTCGACCTGCTGACCCCGTACGTCAAGGGCGGCAAGATCGGTCTGTTCGGTGGTGCCGGTGTCGGCAAGACCGTTCTGATCCAGGAAATGATCATGCGTGTGGCCAAGCTGCACGAGGGCGTTTCCGTCTTCGCCGGTGTCGGTGAGCGCACCCGTGAGGGCAACGACCTCATGGTCGAGATGGAGGAGGCCGGCGTTCTCGACAAGACCGCGCTGGTCTTCGGTCAGATGGACGAGCCCCCGGGCACCCGTCTGCGCGTGGCCCTGGCCGGTCTGACCATGGCGGAGTACTTCCGCGATGTGCAGAAGCAGGACGTGCTGTTCTTCATCGACAACATCTTCCGCTTCACCCAGGCCGGTTCCGAGGTCTCCACCCTGCTGGGCCGCATGCCCTCCGCGGTGGGTTACCAGCCGAACCTCGCGGACGAGATGGGCATCCTGCAGGAGCGCATCACCTCGACCCGTGGTCACTCGATCACCTCGATGCAGGCGATCTACGTCCCCGCGGACGACCTGACCGACCCGGCCCCGGCGACGACCTTCGCCCACCTGGACGCCACGACCGTTCTGTCGCGTCCGATCTCGGAGAAGGGCATCTACCCGGCGGTGGACCCGCTGGACTCGACGTCCCGCATCCTGGACCCGCGCTACATCGCGCAGGACCACTACGAGGCCGCCATGCGCGTCAAGGGGATCCTGCAGAAGTACAAGGACCTCCAGGACATCATCGCGATCCTCGGTATCGACGAGCTCGGCGAGGAGGACAAGCTCGTCGTCCACCGTGCCCGTCGCGTCGAGCGCTTCCTGTCGCAGAACACCCACGCGGCGAAGCAGTTCACCGGTGTGGACGGCTCCGACGTCCCGCTGGACGAGTCCATCGCGGCGTTCAACGCCATCTGCGACGGTGAGTACGACCACTTCCCCGAGCAGGCCTTCTTCATGTGCGGTGGTCTCGAGGACCTGAAGAAGAACGCCAAGGAGCTGGGCGTCTCCTGAGCCTCGTGCTCGTCAGCTGCCGGGGGCGGGGCGCTCCCGCCCCCGGCAGCCACGTCCCCTATTCTTTGACCCAACACCTGCCGTGCCCGGCAGGTGAAGACCCGAGGAGCCACGTTGGCTGCTGAGCTGCACGTCGAGCTGGTCGCGGCGGACCGAAGCGTCTGGTCCGGCGAGGCCACTCTGGTCATCGCGCGTACCACATCGGGTGACATCGGCGTCATGCCCGGCCACCAGCCGCTGCTCGGTGTGCTGGAGTCCGGCCCGGTGACCATCAGGACCGCCGACGGCAACGTCGTCGCCGCGGTGCACGGTGGGTTCATCTCGTTCGCGGACGACAAGCTCTCGCTGCTCGCCGAGATCGCGGAGCTCGCCGACGAGATCGACGTCAAGCGTGCGGAGCGGGCGCTCGAGCGCGCCAAGTCGGCGGCGGACGCCGCCGCCGAGCGGCGCGCCGACGTCCGGCTGCGTGCGGTCGCGGGCGTTCACTAGCCCACGGCCCACTGAGTTCGTCCCTCAGCCGCGGGCCGCACTGGAGCATTCCAGGGCGGTCCGCGGCTGAGGCAATACAAGCCCGTTGCTCTAGATGTTGCGAGGAGGTCGGTGGAGATGGTCCTCGCTCTGCTCGTGAGCGGCGTCGTCGTCCTGCTGGTGCTGGTGGGGCTCTTCGTCTTCGGGCTGCGCAGGCGCCTGATCCAGCGCTCCGGCGGTACGTTCGACTGCAGCCTGCGCTGGAACGTCCCGGAGAAGGACCCCAAGCCGGACGGCAAGGGCTGGGTGTACGGCGTCGCCCGCTACAACAGTGACCGGATCGAGTGGTTCCGGGTCTTCTCGTACGCACCGCGGCCGCGCAGGCTCCTGGAGCGCGCGTCCATCGAGGTGCTGGAGCGGCGGTCCCCGCAGGGGGACGAGGAGCTGGCGCTGCTCTCGGACGCGGTCGTGCTGATCTGTGTGCACCAGGGGACGCGTTTGGAGCTGGCGATGAGCGAGGACGCCCTCACGGGCTTCCTGGCGTGGCTGGAGGCGGCGCCTCCCGGCCAGAGAGTGAACGTGGCTTAGCGTGGTGCGGCCTCGAACGCCGGTGGCGTTCGAGGCCGTTTCGCGTCTACCGGATCGACCGGAGACCGTTGTCGACCGCGGTCATCAGGGTCCCGCTGTCGCCCGACATCTCCCAGATCATGACGCCGCCCAGGCCCTTCGGTTTGAGCCAGGCCGTCTTCTTGCCGATCGACCAGACGTCGTCGAACGTCCACCACTGCCCGTTGTTACCGGTGTAGCCGTACGTGGCGACGGACTGTTCGTCGTGGTGGACGGTCAGGCCCGCGACGGACGCGATCAGGTTGTCGTAGCCCCGCGTCCCCGACTCCTCGGGGAACTGGCCCGGAGCCGCCCCGTTCGCCGTCTGCCAGACGCCCCGTTCGCCGCCGTCGGCGACCTGCTGCCAGCCGCGGCCGTAGAAGGCCAGCCCGAGGACGACCTTCTTCGGCTCGACGCCGGCGTCGAGGTAGGCCTGCACGGTCTTCTCGACGCTGAACTTCGTCGGGTACGGGTCCTTGGCGTCCTGGTAGAGGTTCCCCTGGTGGCCCGTGCGCCCCGGCTCCCAGCTGTTGTCGCTGCCGGAGCCGTGGAAGTCGTAGCCCTGGACGTTGGCGAAGTCCATGTAGTCGAAGACGCTGGGGGTGCCGTCCTTGGTGGTGATGTCCCAGCCGGCCTCGATCTTCCCCGGGTCGGCCGGGGTGAAGGCCGTGAGCAGGTACTTCTTGCCGGTCGTCGAGCTCAGGGCGTCGAGCTGCCGGCGGAACTCGGCGAAGAGCAGGGTGTTGTTGGCCTTGTCGTCCTTGGAGACGTGGTTGCCGGCGTGGCCCTCGGAGCCGGGCCACTCCCAGTCGATGTCGAAGCCGTCGAAGATCCCGGCGGCGGCGCCGGGCCCGCCGCGGCCGCCGGTCACCGGCAGGTCGCCCTTGATGTACATGTCGATGCAGGACTTGACGAACTTCTGCCGGGAGGCGTCGGACTTGGCGACGTCCGAGAAGTACTTGCTGTAGGTCCAGCCGCCGATCGACATGTTGATCTTCAGGCCGGGGTGCTTGGCCTTGAGCTTCTTCAGCTGGTTGAAGTTGCCGGCCAGCTTCTGGTCCCAGGTGTCGCCGACGCCGTCGACGGACTCACCGGCCCCGAAGCCCTTCTCGTAATCGGCCCAGGAGTCGCCCGCGCCGTCGCCCTGGCTGGGGTCCTGGGGGTTGGGGGTGGTGGCCTTGGTGACGCCGTTGAGGCAGGTGAGGTCGGTGGGGTGGATATTGGAGAACGAGTAGTTGATGTGGGTGAGCTTGGCGGCGGCGCCCGTGCTCTCCAGTGACTTCACCGTGTAGCCGCGGCCGTAGATGCCCCACTGCACGAAGTAGCCGACCTTGGCGTAGCCCGCGCCGGGCTGCGGTCCGCCGCCGCCCGTGGTGCGCACGGTCAGCGGGGCGCTGGCCTTGCCGGTCTGGCCCGCGCTGTCCCGCGCGACGACGGTGTAGGTGTAGTCGGTGCCCGCGGTCAGACCGGTGTCGGTGTGGGCGAGCTTGCCGACCGTGGCGACCTTCGCGGTGCCGCGGTAGACGTCGTAGTTCTTGATGCCCTTGTCGTCCGTGGCGGCGGGCCACTTGAGGGCGACGGAGGTGTCGGTGATCGCGCTCGCCCGCGGGGTGCCGGGGGCGGAGGGCGGCTTGTCGGTGCCGTCGCCGCTGCCGGTGCGGAGGGTGGCGGGCGGGCTCGCCGGGCCCGTCTGGCCGGCCGAGTCGCGGGCGACGACCTTGTACGTGTAGGCGGTGTCCGCGGTCAGGCCGGTGTCGGTGAAGGAGGTGCCGGAGACGGTGCCGACGACGCTGTCGCCGCGGTAGACGTCGTAGTTCTTGACGCCCTTGTCGTCCGTGGCGGCGGCCCAGGCCAGCGCGATGCTGTCGGCCGTGACGCCGGTGGAGGAGGGCTGCCCGGGGGCGCTGGGCGGGGTGTCGGCGGAGGAGCCGTCGCAGGGCCCGCCGTCGAGCTTGCAGCCCGTGGGGGAGCCGTCGCCGGAGCCGACGAAGCCGAAGGTGACGCTGGCGCCGGGGGCGATGGTGCCGTTGTACTCGCGGTTCTTGGCGGTGTAGTGGGTGCCCGAGCCGGTGAGGAGGGCGTCCCAGTAGGCGCCGACCGTGGTGAACGAGGGGAAGTCCCACTCGACGGTCCAGGCGCTGATGGTGGTGGTGCCGGTGTTCTTGACGGTCCACTCGGCCTGGAAGCCCGTTCCCCAGTCGGAGGTCTTGACGAAGGTGGCCGTCGCGGACGGCGCGGCGTGGGCCGGGGCGGCGGCCACGCCGACGAGCGCGGCGGCGGGGAGGGCAAGCGTGGCCAGGGCGGCCACGGCTCTTCGTAAGGTGCGGCCGATGCTTCCTGAGGTTCCTGTGCTCAAGGGGGTGCTCCTCGCAGAGAGGTGCGGACAGGTGGGGGGTGCACAGCTGCTCGGGGAGCGTAAGAAGGTCCGTACCAATGGTCAAGAGGACTGGACCAATCCCAACTCCCGGGCCAGCACCGCCGCTTGCACCCTGCTGCGCAGCTCCAGCTTGCCCAGCAACCTGCTGACGTGCGTCTTCACCGTCGCCTCCGCCATGCCCAGACGGCCCGCGATGTCCGCGTTCGACAGCCCCTCGCCCAGCGCCGCCAGCACCTCGCGTTCGCGGCGGGTCAGGCTCCGCAGCGCCGCGGGCTCCTCCGCGCCCGGCGCCCGGCTCCCCGGACGCGCGAACTCCGCGATCAGGCGGCGCGTCACCGCCGGAGAGATCAGCCCCTCCCCGGCCGCCACCGTCCGCACCGCCGCGATGAGCCCCGCGGCCTCGCTGTCCTTGAGCAGGAAGCCCGCCGCGCCCGCGCGCAGCGCCCCGAAGACGTACTCGTCCAGGTCGAAGGTGGTCAGCACCAGGACGTCGGCGAGCTGCTCGGCCACCACCTGCCGGGTGGCCGACACCCCGTCCAGACGCGGCATCTGCACGTCCATCAGCACGACGTCCGGGCGCAGTTCGCGGGCCAGCCGCACGGCCTCCTCGCCGTCGGCCGCCTCCCCGACGACCTCGATGCCCGGCGCGGAGCGCAGGATGAGCACCAGCCCGGAGCGTACGGACGCCTGGTCCTCGGCGACCAGGACGCGGATCGCGGGGGCGTCCGCGGGGGGTGTGGGGGTCACGGTGTTCCTTCCTCCGGTACGGGCAGCAGCGCCCGTACGCGCCAGCACTTGCCGTCCGGGCCCGCCACCGGGCCCGCTTCGAACTCCCCGTCCAGCAGGGCCACCCGCTCGCCCATGCCGACCAGCCCCGCCCCCGAGCCCGGCGCCCGCGGCACCGGCCCCGGACCGAACGCGCTCGTCACCTCCACCGCCAGCCTCCCGCGGCCCTCGCGCCCCAGACGCACCGTCACCTCGCCCGGGGCCGCGTGCTTGACCGCGTTGGTCAGCGACTCCTGGACGATGCGGTACGCCGCGAGCTCGGTCGGCGCCGGGAGCGGGCGCGGACCCCGCCCGTCCTCCAGCACGAAGCGGAAGCGGTCGTCGCGGACGGCCTTGCGGGCCTGCGCGAGGAGTGCGTCCACACCGTCGAGCCGGGGCGTGGCCGCGGGCTCCTGCTCGCCGCCCGCCTGCCGCAGCAGCCCGATGAGACGGCGCATTTCGGCCAGGCCCTGCACGCTGTTCTCCCGGATCACGGCGAGCGCCTCCTGCGACGCCTTCGCCTCCCCGATCGACAGCGCCGCGGTGGAGTGGATCGCGATGGCCGACAGGTGGCCCGCGACCATGTCGTGCAGCTCGCGCGCCATCCGGGCCCGCTCGGCGCCCACCGCCTCGCGGCGGTCCATCTCGGCCAGCAGCGCGGTCCGCTCCGCCTCCAGCCGGGCCGCCCGCGCGGCGTCCCGGTGCCGGCGGATGCCCGCACCGGTCCACGCCGGCACGACGATCAGCACGCCGAAGCCGAAGCCGATCAGCAGCGCCTCCGGCTTGCGGACGACCGCCACGGCCAGCAGCGTCCCCAGCACGCTCAGCACCTCGGTGATGCGGGGGATGCGCCAGGCGACGGACGGACGGCCGTAGAGCACCGCCGCGTAGACGACGTCCGTGTACATGGCGATCGTCGCGACGAGCGAGCCCGTACAGATGTCCAGGCCGAGCGTGACCGTGCCGATCGCCAGGGCCGTCAGCGGGGCACTGCGCCGCAGCAGCTCGGCGCCGCACATGACGACGAGCGCGACCAGCGACAGCCACCCGGGCAGCGCGGCCAGTGGGGGGTTGTTGTGCAGGCCGAGGAACCACAGCACCAGGCCGCCCAGCAGCCCTGCGGCCGCGATGAGGACGGCGTCGCGGTCGGGGCGGCGGGGCAGGCGCAGGGGGCGGACGGGCATGCGTACATCACAGCACGCGGCGAGGGCCGCCGGGACGCGCTGCGGGTGGGCGCGGGCGGCCGGCGACTACATCGAAGGATGCAGTCCCAGATCGTCGGGCCTGACGACGAAAGCGCTGGTCACGGCAGGGAGCCTGGAAGGGAGGGAAGGGAGAGAACCGTGATCGTCACGCTGATCGTCGTCTGCGAGGTCGGCTTCTGGGTGCTGCTGGCCGGCGGCCTGAGCCTGCGGTACCTGGCGAAGATGCCGCGGGCGGGGATCGCCGTGCTGCTGCTGGAGCCCGTGCTGGAACTGGTCCTGCTCCTCGCCACCGCGGTCGACCTGAGGAACGGCGCGGAAGCCGACTGGAAGCACGGCCTGGCCGCCGTCTACATCGGCTACTCCGTCGGCCTCGGCCACTCCACGATCAAGTGGGTCGACGCCCGCTTCGCCCACCGCTTCGCGGGCGGCCCGCCGCCGGTCAAGCCGCCGAAGTACGGCACGGCCCGCACCGTCCACGAGTGGAAGACCGCCGCCCGCTGGATCCTGTCCTGCGCGGTCGCCTACGGGCTGCTGCAGGCGGCGGCCTGGTACGTCGGCGACGGCGACACCAGCTCGCTGCACGCCTGGCAGACGAAGGTGCTCATCGTGGCCGGAATCAACCTGGCCATCGCGGCGAGCTACACCCTCTGGCCGAAGCAGGCGCCGGCCGCGGAGAAGCTCGACCGCTGACGCGTCAGCGGTTCTCGCCCGGGACCCACAGGACGTCCCCGAGCTCCTTGTTCGCCGTCCTCGCGAGGATGAACAGGAGGTCCGAGAGGCGGTTCAGGTACGTGGCCGTCAGGGGGTTCATGATGTCCGCGTGGAGTTCCATCGCCGCCCACGTGGAGCGTTCCGCGCGGCGGACGACCGTGCAGGCCTGGTGGAGGAGCGCCGCCCCGGGCGTGCCCCCGGGCAGGATGAAGCTGCGCAGCTTCTCCAGGTCCTCCAGGAAGCGGTCGCAGTCCGCCTCCAGCTTGTCGATGTAGGACTGCTCCACCCGCAGCGGCGGGTACTTGGGGTTCTCGGCGACGGGCGTCGCGAGGTCGGCGCCCACGTCGAAGAGGTCGTTCTGGATGCGGACGAGCACCTTCACGATCTCCTCGGGCAGCTGCCCGAGCGCGATCGCCACCCCGATCGCGGCGTTGGCCTCGTTGGCGTCGGCGTAGGCGGCGATGCGGGTGTCGGTCTTCACGGTGCGGCTCATGTCGCCGAGGGCGGTGGTGCCGGAATCACCGGTGCGGGTGTAAATGCGCGTCAGGTTGACCATGGGCACGAGCCTAGCCACGCGGCGGTGGCCTGCCGAGGCCGACGCGCACCGCACCGCGCACCGCGCCACCCCTGTGACGCCTGAGGCGGAAGGGTCTCAACTGCACTGTGGGGACCGGCCAGTGGCTGTCTCGATGTGATGTCCGTCATGTGGGACGTGACGCGCATCTCTTACCGTCCACCCGCGCCGCGACGGGCGCTAAGGTCCGGCGAGAGAGTGCGTTGAGAACAGCTATGTGCACAGGGAGTAAGGGGACAGCCGTGGCCAAGAAGCTCGCCGTCATCGGGGCCGGACTGATGGGGTCCGGGATCGCGCAGGTCTCCGCCCAGGCCGGGTGGGACGTCGTGCTGCGGGACGTCACCGACGCGGCGCTGCAGCGCGGCACCGACGGCATCAAGGCCTCGTACGACAAGTTCGTCTCCAAGGGCAAGCTGGAGGCCGCCGCGGCCGAGCAGGCCCTCGCCCGCATCACCACCACGACGGACCTGGACGCGGCCGCCGACGCGGACATCGTCGTCGAGGCCGTCTTCGAGGACATCGACACCAAGCGGGACATCTTCCGCACCCTGGACGGCCTGGTGAAGGACGAGACGGTCCTCGCCTCCAACACCTCCGCCATCCCGATCACCAAGATCGCCGCGGCCACGCAGCGCCCCGAGCGCGTCGTCGGCGCGCACTTCTTCTCGCCGGTGCCGATGATGCAGCTGTGCGAGCTGGTCCGCGGCTACAAGACCAGCGACGAGACGCTGGCCAAGGCCCGTGAGTTCGCCGAGGGCGTCGGCAAGACCTGCATCGTCGTCAACCGCGACGTCGCCGGCTTCGTCACCACGCGTCTGATCTCCGCCCTCGTCGTCGAGGCCGCCAAGCTGTACGAGTCGGGCGTGGCCACCGCCGAGGACATCGACATCGCCTGCAAGCTGGGCTTCGGCCACGCGATGGGCCCGCTGGCCACCGCCGACCTGACCGGCATCGACATCCTGATGCACGCCACGGGGAACATCTACACCGAGTGCCAGGACGAGAAGTTCTCGCCGCCGGAGATCATGCGCCGCATGGTCGACGCGGGCGACCTGGGCCGTAAGAGCGGTCAGGGCTTTTACCAGCACTGAATCGGCACTGGCCGGGTAACCGATACCTAATTCACCCTCCAGGGTGAATTAGGTATCGGTTCGCCAACAGGCGGCAACCTTGTCGTGTGAGAGGCAGTCAGTTCTTTGTAACCACAGAGCCTTGAGAACCGCACGGGGCTGCAGAGCCGCACCGTCATCCCCGACCTTCGGGCATCACTCCGGGAGCGCATATGCACATCACGGGCGACCACGCCGAACTGGTCGTCGGGGGCCGCCTCGACGTCCGCAGCGCGGCGGACGCCCGTACGGTCCTGCACTCCGCCCTCGACTCCGGCCGCGGCGACCTCGTCCTCGACCTCACCGAGCTGGACTCCTGGGACGCCACCGGCCTCGGCGTGATCATGGGCGCCCACCGCCGCGCCGGGCGCACCGGCCGCCGCCTCGTCCTGCGGGGCGTGCCCGACCGGATGCAGCGCCTCCTCGTCGCCACCCGGCTGCACCGCATCCTCGCCATCGAGGGCGGAATCGGTCTCGAAGCGGGCGAGCCCCTGCCCCGCGTGTGAACGGAGTTGCCGTAGAGGCACCCGCGTCCGGATGCGTCCCTTTCTTTCCGATTCTCATGAGACTGTGACATGCCCCGGGCAGCGGGGCCCCCTTCGCTTCATGGATACTGTGCCCAGGTCTGAGGTTCGGTTTTCCCGCCGCGATAGGCCGCATAACAGAGCCCACGGCGGGCACCGATGAAGCGCCGGCCGGCATGCCCGGCCGAGGGTTGAGGAGTGCGGCAGGCCGGAAGGGCAGGACGGCACGCCACGCATTTGGGGGGCTTTCACCATGGACCCGACGAACCGACCCGAGGAATTCGGCGAGGGCGCACACGAGTCCGCGGAGGGCGGCGGCTCGCACGACCTCCCGGGCGCCGAGGCCGGGGAGCAGGCCCCCGGGCTCGCCCGCGTCGTCCGCCTCGTCGCCGGCGACTACGCCCTCACCGTCAACCCCGTCGACGGCAGCGAGATCGAGCCCTGCCTGCCCGCCGAGGTGCCCCCGCGCCCCGGCAGACACACCCCCGAGGAGCGCGCCGAGCTGCTCCGCGCCGCCGCGCCCCCGCCGCCCGCCCGCCGGGTCGGCCCCGAGCTGCCCCTGCTGCACCGCCAGGAGGAGCGCGAGCGGCTCTCCCGGCTGCTCTCGCGCGGCCGCTCCGTCCGGCTGACCGGGCCCTCGGGCTCCGGCCGCAGCGCCCTGCTGGACGCCGTCGCCGACGACTGCGCGCGCCTCGCCCCCGACGGCGTCGTCCGCCTCACCGGCCACCACCGCACCGTCACCGACGTCCTGTACGACCTCTTCGCCGCCGTCCACCGCGCGCCGCTCCACCGCCCCGACCGGGCCGGGATGCTCTCCCTCGTGCGCGAGATCGGCGCCGTCGTCCTCCTGGACGACCTGGAGTTCGGCGGCGCCGCGCTGGACGAGCTCCTCGACGCCACCCCCGAGTGCGCCTTCCTCTTCGCGGCCACCCCCGACGTCGCCGCGCCCTCTGCCGACTCGCACGTCGAAGAGGTCTTCCTCGGCGGCCTCGACCGCACCGCCTGCCTGGAGCTCCTGGAGCTCTGCGTCGACCGTCCCCTGACGGACGAGGAGGCGGACTGGGCGGCGGACCTGTGGTTCGAGTCCGAGGGCCTGCCGCTGCGCTTCGTCCAGGCGGGCGCGCTGCTGCGGCTGGGGGCACTTCCCGGCGACAGCCGGGGGAGCGATGCCATCGGTGCCGACCCCGCCGCCGCCGACGAGTTCGGCGTCTTCGCCGAGCGGCCCTACGTGGCCGCCGCCGAGGCCGAGGCGGGTGCCGAGCAGGGCGTGCCGCTGCCGCCGCTCGCCGAGGCCTCCCGCCCCGCCGTGCCGCTCGCCTCCCGCCTCGACGACGCCTCCCGCGAGACCCTGCGCTTCGCGCTCGCCCTCGGCGGCGAGGTCCCGCACCAGGCCCACCTGCCCGCCCTCGTCGGCGACACCCACGCCGACGCGGCCATCGGCGAGCTGCTCGCCTGCGGTCTGATCACCGCCGTCGCCGGGCACTACCGGCTCGCCGCGGGCGTCGCCGAGCAGCTCGCTACCGAGGGCTACGGCGCGGGCGCGGCCGAGCGCGCCCACTCCGCCGCCCAGCACTACGGCTGGTGGGCCGGGCACCCCTCCGTCGCCCCCGAGCGGGCCGCCGCCGAGGCCGATGCGATCCTCGCCGCGCTCGCGGCCCTGGCCGCCGACGGCGACCCCGGGCACCGCGCCGCGGCCGTCCAGCTCGCCCGCACCGCCGCGCCCGCGTTCGCCGCCGCCCTGCACTGGAGCGCCTGGGAGCGCGTCCTGCGGTACGGGCAGGAGGCCGCGCGGCGCGCCGGAGAGGTCGGCGAAGAGGCCTACTTCCACCACGAGTTGGGTGTGCTCGCGCTGTGCACCGGCAACCTGCAGCGGGCCCGCGCCGAGCTCGAGGCGTCCGTCGGCATGCGCGGGGTCATGGCCGACAAGCGCGGCGCCATAGCGGGCCGCCGGGCGCTCGCGCTGGTCGCCGACCGCTCCGGGTTCGCCGCGGGCGGCCCGGCGGGCGGTCCGCCCGCAGCCGCGCCCGGGCCGGACGCCGGCCGCGCCGCCCCGGTGCCGCCCGTGCCGCAGACGCCCGCCTCCCGGCCCGCGGGCGGCCCCGCGGGGCGTACGCCCGCGGGGGAGGAGATCCCGGCCGCCCGCAGCGAGCAGTCCGCCGTGCCGCCGTCCGTGACCTCCGCCGCCGGCCCCCCGGCGGCTCCCGGCGCCGATCCGGACCAGGTCGCCACGACGGTCATCGCCCGCCTGGCGGCCGAGCGCGCCGAGCGGCAGCGGGGCTCCGCGCGGCAGCCGTGGGCCCGGAAGATGATGATGGGCGGTGCCCGGCGCAACCTCGTCGCGGCCGGAGCGGGCGCCCTGCTCGCCGCCGTCCTCGGCACGGTCGTCACCCTGGGGGTGACCTCAGGCGGCCAGGACGGAAAGTCGCCCGAACGGGTGAAGCCGGGGCAGTCCGCGTCCCAGCAGGACGGCGACAACAGCCTCACCGCCGACCAGCCGGGCCCGGGCGAGGCCGGGCACGCCCAGGTGCCGGGCAAGCCGGGGAAGCCGAACCACTCGCCCGGCGCGGGCAGCTCCGGCTCGGCGTCGCCCGGTGCCTCGGGCAGCACGTCGCCGAGCGGGGGCCCGAGCGGCAGCGGCGAGCCGTCGGGCGCGCCCTCCTCGGGCGGCACGTCGCCGAGCCCGTCGCGCTCGCAGGGTGGCAGCAAGCCCTCGCCGTCGCCCTCGCCGAGTAAGAGCAGCAGCGGCGGCACCGAGCCGTCGTCGAAGCCGTCGTCGTCCTCCCCGTCCACCGCGCCGTCCTCCCCGGCCGGCGGCGGTTCGAGCTCGGCGAGCGGCCCCGTCGGCGGCAGCAGCAGCCAGTCCGCCGCGAGCGGCCCCTCGGGCAGCAAGCCGGCGGACGGCAGCGGCAGCGTCAGCCCGTCGACGTCGGGAGCGTGAGCCCGTCCCGGGCAGGAGAAAGCGATCCTGCCCGGGCCCATGAGCACGAGCCCGTCCCCGGGCACGGCACCGGCCCACCCGGCGGGACAGGCCGCCCCCCCCCCCCC
>NZ_JBPQTS010000068.1:0-36612 GCF_051386455.1 Streptomyces sp. URMC 124 | reverse complement strand
CCCCCCCCCCCCCCCCGCGGCCGTAGGAAGGGCCGTGTCAGGCGGCTTCGCGCTCCAGCGCGGCCATCGCCCGCTCGGTCACCTCGGCGACCTTGCCGAGGGCCGAGATCGTCACCACGAGGCCCTGGGCCTTGTAGTAGTCGATGATCGGCTCGGTCTCCGTGTGGTAGACCTCCAGCCGCTTGCGGACGGTCTCCTCGCGGTCGTCCTCGCGCTGGTACAGCTCACCGCCGCAGGTGTCGCACACACCCTCGGTCTTCGGCGGGTTGTAGATCGCGTGGAAGATGTGGCTGCTGTCCTTGCGGCACATCCGGCGGCCGGCGATCCGCTTGACGACCTCGTCCTCCGGGACCTCCAGGTCCAGGACGGCGTCCAGCTTGAGGCCGTCGCCCTTGAGGGCCGCGTCGAGCGCCTCGGCCTGGGCCAGGTTGCGCGGGAAGCCGTCGAGGAGGAAGCCGTCGGCGGCGTCCGGCTGCGACATGCGGTCCTTGGCCATCCCGATGGTGACCTCGTCCGGCACGAGCTGGCCGGCCCGCATGTACTCCTGGGCCTTCTGGCCCAGGGGCGTGCCCTGGCTGATGTTCGCCCGGAAGAGGTCGCCCGTCGAGATGTGCGGGATCGCGAGGTTCTTGGCGAGGTACGCGGCCTGCGTACCCTTGCCGGCGCCGGGCGGCCCGACGAGGACGATTCGCATCAGCGGAGGAACCCTTCGTAGTTGCGCTGCTGAAGCTGGCTCTCGATCTGCTTCACAGTCTCCAGACCGACACCCACGATGATCAGGATGCTGGTTCCCCCGAACGGGAAGTTCTGGTTCGCGTTGAGTGTGACCAGTGCCACCGTGGGCACCAGGGCGATCATGCCCAGGTAGAGAGACCCCGGCCACGTGATGCGGTTCAGCACGTAGCTCAGGTACTCCGCGGTGGGACGACCCGCCCGGATACCCGGGATGAACCCACCATACTTCTTCATGTTGTCGGCAACTTCTTCGGGGTTGAAGGAGATGGCGACGTAGAAGAAGGCGAAGAAGACGATCAGCAGGAAGTAGGTGGCCATGTAGATCGGGTGGTCACCCTTGACCAGGTTGGCGTTGATCCAGTTCGCCCAGCCCGCCTTGGAGCCGGTGAACTGCACGAGCAGCGCCGGGATGTACAGCAGCGACGAGGCGAAGATGACGGGGATGACGCCCGCCTGGTTCACCTTGAGCGGGATGTACGTGGACGTGCCGCCGTAGGAACGGCGACCGATCATGCGCTTGGCGTACTGCACGGGGATCCGGCGCTGGGCCTGCTCGACGAAGACGACGAGCGCGACCATCGCCAGGCCGCAGAGGATGACCAGCGAGAACTCCAGCCAGCCGCCCATCAGGTTGCCCTGGAGCTTGATGGCCCACAGGGAGGTCGGGAAGCCGGCGGCGATGGAGGTGAACATCAGGATCGACATGCCGTTGCCGATGCCGCGGTCGGTGATGAGCTCACCGAGCCACATGATCAGCGCGGTACCGGCGGTCATGGTGATGACCATGACGACGGTGGTGAAGATCGACTGGTTGGGAACGATCTGGTTCCCGACGGTGCAGCCCCCGAACAAGGCACCGCTGCGGGCCGTGGCGACCAGACCGGTGCCCTGAAGGATCGCAAGAGCCACGGTCAGATAGCGCGTGTACTGCGTGATCTTTGCCTGTCCCGACTGCCCCTCCTTCTTGAGGGCTTCCAGCCGTGGAATGACGACGGTCAGGAGCTGCAGGATGATGCTCGCCGTGATGTACGGCATGATCCCGAGCGCAAAGATCGTGATCTGCAGCAGCGCGCCACCACTGAACATGTTCACGAGGCCGAAGAGGCCCTGACCACTCTTGGTCTGGTCCATGCACATCTGGACATTGCGGTAGTCGACTCCCGGCACCGGTACATGAGCACCGAGCCGGAAGAGCACCATGATGCCCAGCGTGAACAGCAGCTTCTTGCGCAGGTCGGGCGTCTTGAACGCCCGGGCGAACGCGGTGAGCACGGTGCCTCCTGCGCCTCTCACGTTGCCACGCGAGAGGTGACGGTCTTGAGGATCGACGAATACTTATCAGTCAAAATCCGCGCGGACACAGGCCGCGCGGAGGTTAACAGTGCACGCCACCTTACCGGCGACCGTGCCCCCCTTGGAACGACCAACCGGGGATGCCCCTTTTGGGACATCCCCGGTTGTCAGTTCAACGAGCTCAGACGAGCTCGGTGACGGTGCCGCCGGCAGCGACAATCTTCTCCTTGGCGGAGCCGGAGACGGCGTCAACCGAAACCTGCAGCGCCACGGAGATCTCGCCCTGGCCCAGGACCTTGACGAGCTGGTTCTTGCGAACCGCACCCTTGGCGACCAGGTCGGCCACCGTGACCTCGCCACCCTGCGGGTAGAGCGCGGCCAGCTTGTCCAGGTTCACGACCTGGAACTCGGTGCGGAACGGGTTCTTGAAGCCCTTGAGCTTCGGCAGGCGCATGTGGAGGGGCATCTGCCCACCCTCGAAGCGCTGCGGAACCTGGTAACGGGCCTTGGTGCCCTTGGTACCACGACCTGCGGTCTTACCCTTGGACGCCTCACCACGACCGACACGGGTCTTGGCGGTCTTGGCGCCCGGGGCAGGACGGAGGTTGTGGACCTTCAGCGGGTTCTGCTCCGCCATGTCAGTCGACCTCCTCAACCGTCACGAGGTGGCGGACGGTCTGCACCATGCCGCGGATCTCGGGACGGTCCTCCTTGACAACCACGTCGTTGATCTTCTTGAGACCAAGCGAACGCAGGGTGTCGCGGTGGTTCTGCTTGCTACCGATGTAGGACTTGACCTGCGTGACCTTGAGGCGAGCCATTACGCACCCGCCCCTGCACGCGCCCGCAGCAGAGCGGCGGGAGCAACGTCCTCCAGCGGCAGGCCACGACGGGCGGCGATCTCCTCGGGACGGGAGAGTCCCTGGAGGGCCGTCACCGTGGCGTGCACGATGTTGATCGGGTTCGAAGAACCGAGCGACTTCGACAGGATGTCGTGAACGCCGGCGCACTCGAGCACGGCACGCACCGGGCCACCGGCGATAACACCGGTACCGGGGGAAGCCGGCTTGAGCAGGACGACGCCCGCGGCCTTCTCGCCCTGGATCGGGTGCGGGATGGTGCCCTGGATACGGGGGACCTTGAAGAAGTTCTTCTTGGCCTCTTCCACGCCCTTGGCGATGGCAGCCGGAACTTCCTTGGCCTTGCCGTAACCGACACCCACGGTGCCGTCACCGTCACCCACCACGACGAGCGCGGTGAAGCTGAAGCGACGACCACCCTTGACAACCTTGGCGACGCGGTTGATCGCGACTACGCGCTCAACGTACGCGGTCTTCTCGGCGGCAGCGCCACCGTCGCGACCCTTCCGGTCCCGCCGCTCGCCGCCACCGGCACCGCTTCCGCGGCGCTGGGGTCCAGCCATTGGATTTACCTCTCTCTGTTACGTCCGCTAGCTCCGGAACCGGGGCTTAGAACTTCAGCCCGGCTTCGCGGGCGGCGTCCGCCAGAGCGGCAATGCGCCCGGCGTACTGGTTGCCACCGCGGTCGAACACGACGGCCTCGACGCCGGCGGCCTTGGCGCGCTCGGCGACCAGGGCGCCCACCTTCGTGGCCTGGGCGCTCTTGTCGCCCTCGCCACCGCGGATCGACGCGTCCAGGTGCGACGCCGACGCCAGGGTGTGACCCTTGATGTCGTCGATCACCTGGGCGGTGATGCCACGGTTGGAGCGCGTCACGACCAGGCGCGGACGCTCGGCCGTACCCGACATGTTCTTGCGGATGCGGATGTGGCGGCGCTGCTTGGCGGCGCGCTTGTAAGCATCGCCCTTGGCGATCTTCACACCGTATGCCATGGCTTACTTACCAGCCTTTCCGACCTTGCGGCGGATGACCTCGCCCGCGTACTTCACGCCCTTGGCCTTGTAGGGGTCGGGCTTGCGAAGCTTGCGGATGTTGGCGGCAACCTCGCCGACCTTCTGCTTGTCGATGCCCTCGACGCTGAGCTTGGTGGGGGACTCGACCTTGAAGGTGATGCCCTCGGGGGCCTCGATCAGAATCGGGTGGCTGTAGCCCAGGGAGAACTCCAGGTTGGAGCCCTTCGCCTGGACGCGGTAACCGACACCGCTGATCTCAAGAGCCTTGCTGTAGCCCGCGGTCACGCCGGTGATCATGTTCGCCACCAGCGTGCGGGACAGGCCGTGCAGGGCCTTGTTCTGACGCTCGTCGTTCGGACGCGAGACGACAAGGGTGCCGTCCTCGGCCTTAGCGATCTCGATGGGCGCGGCAACGGCGTGCGTGAGGGAACCCTTGGGGCCCTTCACGTGCACCGTACGGCCATCGATGGTGACGTCCACACCAGCGGGAACCTGGATGGGCAGCCGTCCAATACGCGACATTGGCTATTCCTCCGTTCCCTGGTTACCAGACGTAGGCGAGGACTTCCCCACCCACGCCCTTCTTGCTGGCCTGCTGGCCGGTCAGGAGACCGTGGGACGTGGAGATGATCGCCACGCCCAGGCCGCCGAGGACCTTCGGCAGGTTGGTGGACTTTGCGTAGACACGCAGGCCCGGCTTCGAGATGCGCTTGATCCCGGCGATCGAGCGCTCGCGGTTCGGACCGAACTTCAGGTCGATGACGAGGCTCTTGCCGACCTCGGCGTCCTCGACCTTCCAGCCGGCGATGTAGCCCTCCTGCTGCAGGATCTCGGCGATGTGCGCCTTGATCTTGCTGTGGGGCATGGCCACGGAGTCGTGGTAAGCCGAGTTCGCGTTCCGCAGACGGGTCAGCATGTCTGCGATCGGATCGGTCATGGTCATGTTTGGCCTTCGGCCTCTCTCGCCGTGGTTTCCTATCTGCGCCATCCCTCTCCCCGAACAGGGTCGGGGCGGGTGCGGCGCGGGGACCTACGGCGTAGTAAGACGGTCATGGGCGGCGGGCACCCAACCCTTCAACTCTACGCGAGCGCGAAGCTCACCGGAGAAGATCGGGTCGGGCGACCGCCGTCCTTGATGCTTACCGAGAGCCCTGGTCAACCCAAGTGGGTTGTTACCAGGAGCTCTTGGTCACGCCCGGCAGCTCGCCACGGTGAGCCATCTCACGAAGGCACACGCGGCAGAGGCCGAACTTGCGGTACACGGAGTGCGGGCGGCCGCAGCGCTGGCAGCGGGTGTACGCACGCACACCGAACTTGGGCTTGCGAGCAGCCTTGGCAATCAGAGACTTCTTCGCCATCTCGCTTACGCCTCCTTGAACGGGAAGCCGAGGTGACGAAGGAGGGCGCGGCCCTCGTCGTCGTTGGTCGCCGTGGTCACCACGGTGATGTCCATACCCCGGACGCGGTCGATCTTGTCCTGGTCGATCTCGTGGAACATGACCTGCTCCGTGAGACCGAAGGTGTAGTTGCCCCGACCGTCGAACTGCTTCGGGGACAGACCACGGAAGTCGCGGATGCGCGGGAGCGCGAGCGACAGGGTGCGGTCCAGGAACTCCCACATGCGGTCACCACGGAGGGTGACGTGGGCGCCGATCGGCTGGCCCTCACGCAGCTTGAACTGCGCGATGGACTTGCGAGCCTTGGTGACGGCGGGCTTCTGGCCCGTGATCGTGGTGAGGTCGCGGATGGCGCCCTCGATCAGCTTGGAGTCGCGGGCGGCGTCGCCCACACCCATGTTGACCACGATCTTGGTGAGGCCGGGAACCTGCATGACGTTCTCGTAGGAGAACTCCTCACGCAGCTTGCCGACGATCTCTTCGCGGTAGCGCAGCTTGAGACGCGGCGCGTTGGTGGTGGCAGTCATCAGATGTCCTCACCGGTGCGCTTGGCAACGCGGATCTTGTTGCCGTTGTCGTCGAAGCGGTAACCGACGCGGGTGACGACCTTCTTGCCGTCCTTCTCCACGATGAGCTGAACGTTGCTCACGTGGATCGGGGCCTCGGTCGTGACAATGCCACCGGTCTTGGAACCACGGGCGGTCTGGCCGGCCTTGGTGTGCTTCTTGACCCGGTTGACACCCTCGACGAGAACACGGTCCTCAGCCGGGAAGGCCTGAATGACCTTGCCCTGCTTGCCCTTGTCCTTACCGGTGATGACCTGGACCAGGTCGCCCTTCTTGATCTTCATCGGTTACAGCACCTCCGGCGCGAGCGAGACGATCTTCATGAACTTCTTCTCGCGCAGCTCTCGGCCCACGGGGCCGAAGATACGGGTGCCGCGGGGGTCACCGTCGTTCTTGAGAACGACAGCGGCGTTCTCGTCGAAACGGATGTACGAGCCGTCCGGACGGCGGCGCTCCTTGACGGTGCGAACGATGACAGCCTTGACGACGTCACCCTTCTTCACGTTGCCGCCGGGGATCGCGTCCTTGACGGTGGCGACGATGACGTCACCGATGCCCGCGTAGCGGCGACCCGAGCCACCGAGAACACGGATGCAAAGGATCTCCTTGGCACCAGTGTTGTCGGCGACCCGAAGTCGCGACTCCTGCTGGATCACGTCTATCTCCTGATCGTCTGCCGGTTCCCGGCAGGGGCTCCGAAGAGCCCCTGCCGAGCCTGGCGGAACTTATCTGAGGGAGATTCCCTCAGAAATTACTTGGCCTTCTCGAGGATCTCGACGACGCGCCAGCGCTTGGTGGCGGACAGCGGCCGGGTCTCCATCAGGAGGACGCGGTCGCCGACACCGGCAGCGTTCTGCTCGTCGTGCGCCTTGAGCTTGTTCGTACGGCGGATGACCTTGCCGTACAGCGCGTGCTTGACGCGGTCCTCGACGGCGACGACGACGGTCTTGTCCATCTTGTCGCTGACGACGAGACCCTCACGGGTCTTGCGGAAACCGCGCTCGTTCGTCTCAGTCACATTCTTCTCGCTCATCAGGCGCTCTCCACCGTCTCGATGCCCAGCTCACGCTCGCGCATCAGGGTGTAGATCCGGGCGATGTCCTTACGGACGGACTTGAGCCGACCGTGGTTCTCAAGCTGCCCGGTCGCCGCCTGGAAGCGGAGGTTGAACAGCTCTTCCTTGGCCTCACGGAGCTTCGCGACGAGGTCCTCGTCGTTCAGCTCACGCAGCTCGGTCGCCTTGATACCAGCGGCCATCACGACTCACCTGCCTCGCGCCGAACAATGCGGCACTTCATCGGAAGCTTGTGAGCGGCGCGGGTCAGCGCCTCACGAGCAACCTTTTCGTTCGGGAAAGACAGCTCGAACATCACCCGACCGGGCTTGACGTTCGCGATCCACCACTCCGGAGAACCCTTACCGGAACCCATGCGGGTTTCGGCCGGCTTCTTGGTCAGCGGACGGTCCGGGTAGATGTTGATCCACACCTTGCCGCCACGCTTGATGTGACGCGTCATGGCGATACGAGCGGACTCGATCTGACGGTTCGTCACGTAGGCCGGGGTCAGGGCCTGGATGCCGTACTCACCGAAGGCGAGCTCGGTGCCACCCTTGGCCATGCCGTTCCGCTTGGGGTGGTGCTGCTTGCGGTGCTTGACCCTGCGAGGGATCAGCATGTCGGTCAGGCCTCCGTTCCGGTGGACTCAGCCGGAGCAGCGGCAGCGACCTCGGCCTTGGGGGCCTCGGCAGCGGCGTTCTGCTGCGGCTTGCGGCCGCGGCCGCCACGCTCGCCGCCACGGCCACCACGGGCCGGGCGCTCGCCGGCGCCACGGGACGGGCGGTTGCCCGCACGCGCAGCGGCGTTCTCGGCGCGGACCTCGGCGATGTTCTTGACGTCGCCCTTGTAGATCCAGACCTTCACGCCGATGCGGCCGAAGGTGGTCTTGGCCTCGAAGAAGCCGTAGTCGACGTTCGCGCGGAGCGTGTGCAGGGGCACACGGCCCTCGCGGTAGAACTCCGAGCGGGACATCTCGGCGCCGCCGAGACGACCGCCGCACTGGATCTTGATGCCCTTGGCGCCGGCCTTCATCGTCGACTGCATGCTCTTGCGCATGGCGCGACGGAAGGAGACGCGGGAGGACAGCTGCTCGGCGACGGCCTGGGCCACCAGCTGAGCGTCGACCTCGGGGTTCTTGACCTCGAGGATGTTCAGCTGGACCTGCTTGCCGGTCAGCTTCTCCAGCTCGCCACGGATGCGGTCGGCCTCGGCGCCACGGCGGCCGATGACGATGCCCGGGCGGGCGGTGTGGATGTCAACGCGGACGCGGTCGCGGGTGCGCTCGATCTCAACCTTCGAGATACCGGCGCGCTCCATGCCCTTCGTCATCATGCGACGAATGGCAACGTCTTCCTTGACGTAGTCCTTGTACAGCTTGTCGGCGTACCAACGGGACTTGAAGTCCGTGGTGATGCCGAGCCGGAACCCGTGCGGGTTAACCTTCTGGCCCATTACCGGGTTCCTTCCTTGCTGCTGACGACCACGGTGATGTGGCTGGTCCGCTTGCGGATCCGGTAGGCACGGCCCTGGGCACGCGGACGGAACCGCTTCAGGGTCGGGCCCTCGTCCACGAACGCCTCGCTGATGTACAGCGACGAAGCGTCCGTGTGGTCGTAGTTGTGCGCGGCGTTGGCAATGGCGCTGTCCAGCACCTTGCCCACCGGCACGCTCGCGGCCTGCGGGGCGAAACGCAGGACCGCCTGAGCCTCCGTGGCGTCCATGCCACGGATGAGGTCCACCACGCGGCGGGCCTTCATGGGCGTGACGCGGATGTACCGCGCCTGGGCCCTGGCTTCCATGGTTGTCCCTTCGGTGTCAGTCATAGTCGTTCGCACCCCGCTTAGCGGCGCTTCGACTTGCGGTCGTCCTTGACGTGGCCGCGGAAGGTGCGGGTCGGCGAGAACTCGCCGAGCTTGTGGCCGACCATCGACTCGGTGACGAACACCGGGACGTGCGTCTTGCCGTTGTGCACCGCGAGCGTGTGGCCGAGCATGGCCGGCACGATCATGGAGCGACGGGACCAGGTCTTGATGACGTTCTTGGTGCCAGCTTCGTTCTGGGCGTCCACCTTCTTGATCAGGTGGTCGTCGACGAAGGGCCCCTTCTTGAGACTACGCGGCATCTAAACCCGCTCCTAGCGCTTCTTGTTCGTCTTGCGGCGGCGGACGATGTACTTGTTGCTCGCCTTCTTGGGAGAACGAGTACGACCCTCCTTCTGACCCCACGGGGAGACCGGGTGGCGACCACCGGAGGTCTTGCCCTCACCACCACCGTGCGGGTGGTCAACCGGGTTCATCGCGACACCGCGGACGGTCGGGCGGACGCCCTTCCAGCGCATGCGGCCGGCCTTGCCCCAGTTGATGTTCGACTGCTCGGCGTTGCCGACCTCGCCGACGGTGGCGCGGCAGCGGACGTCGACCAGGCGGACCTCGCCCGACGGCATACGCAGGTGGGCGTACTGGCCCTCCTTCGCCAGCAGCTGCACGGAGGAACCGGCAGAGCGGGCGAACTTGGCGCCGCCACCGGGACGGAGCTCGATCGCGTGGATCGTGGTACCGACCGGGATGTTGCGGAGCGGGAGGTTGTTGCCGGGCTTGATGTCGGCGCCGGGGCCGTTCTCAATCCGGTCGCCCTGGTTCAGCTTGGCCGGGGCGATGATGTAGCGCTTCTCGCCGTCTGCGTAGTGCAGCAGCGCGATGCGCGCGGTGCGGTTCGGGTCGTACTCGATGTGAGCGACCTTGGCCGGCACGCCGTCCTTGTC
This sequence comes from Streptomyces sp. URMC 124, assembly GCF_051386455.1. NCBI lineage: Bacteria > Bacillati > Actinomycetota > Actinomycetes > Kitasatosporales > Streptomycetaceae > Streptomyces > Streptomyces sp. URMC 124. Next base: position 26,929 of record NZ_JBPQTS010000068.1, on the reverse strand, counting down.
GTGACGACGGAAGTCGATCACGCGGTAGGCGCGCTTGTGGCCACCGCCCTGGTGGCGAACGGTCACACGACCGGCGTTGTTACGGCCGCCCTTGCTGTGCAGCGGGCGGACCAGCGACTTCTCCGGCGTGGACCGCGTGATCTCGACAAAGTCGGCGACGCTGGAGCCACGACGGCCCGGGGTCGTCGGCTTGTACTTGCGGATACCCATTTCTCAGTCCTCGTCCGATTCCGGACGACTCGGACTCCGTTAGGAGACCGGGCCGCCGAAGATGTCGATACGGTCGCCCTCGGCGAGGGTCACGATGGCGCGCTTGGTGTTGGCGCGCTTGCCGAAACCGGTCTTGGTGCGCTTGCGCTTACCCTGACGGTTGATCGTGTTGACCCCGGTGACCTTGACCGAGAAGACCGCCTCGACGGCCTGCTTGATCTGGGTCTTGTTGGCGCGCGGGTCGACGATGAACGTGTACTTGTTCTCGTCCAGCAGCGCGTAGCTCTTCTCGGAGACAACCGGCTTGACCAGGAGGTCGCGCGGGTCCGAGAACGTCTTGCTGGTGACGACGGCCTCAGTCATCAGGCCTCGCTCCCTTCGGTCTCAACGGCCTTGGGGCCAGACACGAAGGACTCGAAGGCGGCCTGGGTGAAGACCACGTCGTCGGAGACGAGCACGTCGTACGTGTTCAGCTGGCCCGGCTCCAGGATGTGAACCTGGGGCAGGTTGCGGGCGGACAGCCACGCGGCCTCGTTGGAGCGCTCGACGACCAGGAGCAGGTTCTTCCGCTCGCTGATCTTGCCGAACAGGCTCTTCGCGGCCTTGGTGGACGCCGCACCCTCGACCACGTCGGAGACGACGTGGATGCGGGAGTGACGCGCGCGGTCCGAGAGGGCACCGCGCAGGGCGGCGGCCTTCATCTTCTTCGGGGTGCGCTGCGAGTAGTCACGCGGCACGGGACCGTGCACGACGCCACCACCGGCGAACTGCGGCGCGCGGGTCGAACCCTGACGGGCGCGACCGGTGCCCTTCTGGCGGTACGGCTTCTTGCCACCGCCGCGGACCTCGCCACGGGTCTTGGTCTTGTGCGTGCCCTGACGGGCAGCGGCCAGCTGCGCGACGACGACCTGGTGGATCAGCGGAACGCTGACCTTCGCGTCGAAGATCTCCGCGGGGAGCTCGACGGTCCCGGCCTTGTCGCCTGCCGGCGAAAGGATGTCAATGGTGCTCATCGGTTACCTCAGGCCCCCTTGGCCGCGGTACGGACCAGGACGAGGCCGCCGTTCGGACCAGGAACCGCGCCCTTGATCAGGAGCAGGCCCTTCTCCGCGTCAACGGCGTGGACGGTCAGGTTCTGGGTGGTGACCCGCTCGTTGCCCATGCGGCCCGCCATGCGGAGGCCCTTGAACACACGGCCCGGGGTGGCGCAGCCACCGATGGAACCGGGGGAGCGGTGCTTGCGCTGGGTGCCGTGCCCGGCGCCGAGGCCACGGAAGTTGTGGCGCTTCATGACACCGGCGAAGCCCTTGCCCTTGCTCTTGCCGGTGACGTCAACCTTGACGCCGGCCTCGAACACGTCCGCGGTGATCTCCTGGCCGAGGGTGTACTCGGCGGCGTCGGAGGTGCGGAGCTCCACCAGGTGGCGGCGGGGGGTCACGTCGGCCTTGGCGAAGTGGCCCTTGAGGGGCTTGTTCACCTTGCGCGGGTCGATCTCGCCGAAGGCGATCTGGACCGACTCGTAGCCGTCGGCGTCGTTGGTACGGACCTGCGTCACGACGCAGGGGCCGGCCTTGACGACGGTGACCGGGACGACACGGTTGTTCTCGTCCCAGACCTGCGTCATGCCGAGCTTCTCGCCCAGGACGCCCTTGATCTGCTTAGCCATCTCGCGCGTCACCTCAGAGCTTGATCTCGATGTCGACGCCCGCCGGCAGGTCGAGACGCATGAGCGAGTCAACCGTCTTCGGCGTGGGGTCGAGGATGTCGATGAGGCGCTTGTGCGTGCGCATCTCGAAGTGCTCGCGCGAGTCCTTGTACTTGTGCGGCGACTTGATGACGCAGTACACGTTCTTCTCAGTGGGCAGCGGCACCGGGCCTGCGACCGACGCACCAGTGCGGGTCACCGTCTCGACGATCTTCTTCGCCGAGGAGTCGATGACCTCGTGGTCGTAGGCCTTGAGCCGGATGCGGATCTTCTGTCCCGCCATGGCTACTTCGTAGTCCTGTCTCTCGTAACGCTCTGGGACTCGGCCGGCTGCGCCCGGAATCGCTTCCGTACGCCGCCCTTCCTCACTCCACCTCCGACCCACGCGGTCGGGCGTGTCGCGCCCCTTCCAGCAGATTTCCCTAAGGAAATTCCCTGGTGAAGGGGGTTGTGGGGGAAAGACACCCACCGAGCGCCTGGCTGGGGCCCCGCTGACACTTCCCGGAAGATTCCCGTACTTCCACCTCTGATAAGAGGTGACGAGTACTGCGGGACTCGCTTCCAGTCCTCCCGGCGGGAGGCGCGCAGCATCGGCACTCAACCGAGCAACCTGAACAGTGTGCCATACGTGCGCGAAGACGCGCCAATCGTGGCCGAAGACGGTACCCCGACCGGCTCAGTTGTCAAACCACCTCGCCGACATACGGGACACTATGGCTCTTACACCTCGACCGCCGCTCGGGTCCCTCAGGTCACCCGCCACACGCCTGCCGGGCACCCGCCGGGACGCCGGGAGATCCGCACTTTGCCGGGGTTTGCCGCGGCCCCGGGCAACCGCCGCGCTCCCCCCGTCGTCCCCTATCACGCCGGGGCAGCAGGGGACTGCGCGCTGCACAACGGGACGGAGTCATGTAGTTGAACATCTCACAGCACATGGTGATATCCCGCCGGACCGCGCTCGCCGGCCTGGCCGCCGCCACGGCGGCCCTCGCGGCGGGGTGCAGCGGAGGGGGCGGCAAGAAGTCCAAGGCCTCCCCCACCCCCATAAGAGCTGTGGACCCCAGCGCCACCCAGTCCTTCACCAACGCCGGGAACTCCCTGTTGCTGCAGGTCATGGCGCACCCGGACGACGATCTCTACTTCATGAACCCCGACGCCGAGCACATCGTGCGGGCCGGCGTCCCCGTCGTGTCGGTCTACGTCACGGCCGGTGAGGCCGTGGGGCAGAACTGGATCGAGGGCATGCCCAAGACCAGGCCCGACAAGGCGGCCTACTCCTCGGCGCGCCACCAGGGCCTGCGCCAGGCGTACGCCGAGATGATCGGCCTGGACCGGTTCACGGCCTGGAAGAAGTCGGTCCTGGACCTGGGCGGCGGCGTCAAGGCCGAGAGCAACGAGCTCGCCAACGGCAGCCGCAAGGCCCAGCTGATCTTCCTCAACATCGCCATGCTCTCGGCCGGCGAGATGCGGCTGCCCCTGCTGTGGGAGCGGCCCGAGGGCGAGATGCAGTCCCTGGTCGCCACCGGCTCGCCGTGCACCTCCTCCAGCACCTACCGGCACGGCACGCTGGTGGACACCCTCGCCGCGATCATGGAGCGGTTCCGGCCGACCGTGGTGCACACCATGGACCCGGACCCCGACTACCAGGTCCACGACGCCACCCACCCCAAGGACAACGACTACGGGGCCTGCTCCGACCACCGCGACCACACCCCGACCGCGCTCTTCACCTGGAAGGCGCTCTCCCAGTGGGTGGCCGACACCACCAAGCGCGAGGGCCACCCGCCCCGCTTCGTGACCACGTCCTTCCGCGGCTACTACAACCAGCGCTGGCCCCACAACCTCCCGCCCGAGGTCATCGACCAGAAGCACCGCCTGGTCGAGGCGTACGGCGGCGACCCCGCGTGGGAGTGCGGCAACCCGGCCGGCTGCGGCGACTACGGCCAGGGCGGCGACCGGCCGATGACCAACCGCAAGGGCTGGATCCGCTCCACCCACTACCGCTACCAGGGCCCCACCACCGCCCTCGGCACCGACAAGGCCGGCCGCCTGGAGGCCTTCGGCGTGCTGGGCACGCAGGCCGTGCGCTGGCAGGAGACCTCCCCCGGCAGCGGCCGCTGGAGCGAGCCGCAGAACCTCGGCGGCGGGCCCCTCGCGCCCGCCCTGGCGACCGTGCAGGACTCCGAGGGCCGCCGGCTGGTGTTCGCCCTGCGGTTCTCCGCCCTCGCCGGGCAGGGCCGCCCCGACACCCGCGAGATCGTCGTCCTGGAGCAGCGCTCCCCCGGCGGCCCCTTCAAGGCCTGGACGGGCCTCGGCAACCCCGAGCACCAGCCCGAGCGCGGCCGCCGCGTCGGCATGCCGGCCGCCGTCGCCGCCCCCGACGGGCGCGTGCACCTCTTCGTCCGCAACGCCGGCAAGGGCGTCTCCGGCCGGGTGCGCGAGGCCGACGGCACCTGGGGGAAGTGGCAGAGCCTGCACGGACAGGAGATCCAGGACGGGCTCACCGCGGTCCTGGACGGGGACGGGCGCGTCCACGTCTTCGGCACGGGCCGGGACACCGTCCACCACTGGACCCAGGAGGAGCCCGGCAAGCCGGTCCGCTACGCGCCCCTGAAGGGCCTGCCGCAGCCGGGCGGCCTGCCCGGTGCGGCCCTGGGACCCGAGGGCGTCCTGACCCTCGTCTACCGCTCCCCCGCGGCCGTCGAGCCGGCGGTCCACACCTTCGCGCCGGGCTCCGAGGACGTCCGCACCACGGAGCTGCAGGACTTCGCGGGCTACGGGCCGCTCGCCGCACACCCCCTGGCCGTCCGCGGCGGCCAGGACGCGGTGATGGTGCTCGGGCGGGCGGTGAACGGCGAGATACAGCTCACCGACGCCTCCGGCGACTCCGAGCCCGTGCGCTCCGACGCGAAGCTCGTGCCCGTGGGCACCTCCGCGCTGACCACGGACGCCGGCCACCAGCTGTGCGTCGCGGGGATGAGCCCCGACGCCCGGCCGTGGATCTGGCGCCCGGAGCTCCCGCACACCTGATGCGGCCGTACGGCGTTCACCCGTACAGCTGATTCCGCCGTCAAGGGCGCATGCGAGAAGGCCCCGCACATCCGAGGATGTGCGGGGCCTTCTCAGACCTTCAAGTAAGAGGACTTACTTGTTGATCTTGGTGACCTGGCCGGCGCCGACGGTGCGGCCGCCCTCACGGATGGTGAAGCGCAGGCCCTCCTCCATCGCGACGGGCTGGATCAGGGAGACGGACATCTCGGCGTTGTCGCCGGGCATGACCATCTCGGTGCCCTCGGCGAGGGTCACGACACCGGTCACGTCAGTCGTACGGAAGTAGAACTGCGGACGGTAGTTGTTGAAGAACGGGGTGTGACGGCCACCCTCGTCCTTCGACAGGATGTACGCCGTGGCCTCGAACTCGGTGTGCGGGGTGACCGAACCCGGCTTGATGATGCACTGGCCGCGCTCGACGTCCTCGCGCTTGATGCCACGGAGGAGCAGACCGACGTTCTCACCGGCCTGGCCCTCGTCGAGCAGCTTGCGGAACATCTCGATGCCGGTGACCGTGGTGGTGGTCTTCTCGGTCTTGATGCCGATGATGTCGACGGTCTCGTTGACCTTGAGGACACCACGCTCGATACGACCGGTGACGACGGTGCCACGACCGGTGATCGTGAAGACGTCCTCGATCGGCATCAGGAACGGCTTGTCGACGTCACGCTCGGGCTGCGGGATGTTCTCGTCGACGGCCTTCATCAGGCCGAGGAGCTTCTCGCCCCACTCGGCGTCGCCCTCGAGCGCCTTGAGCGCCGAGACCTGGACGACCGGCGCGTTGTCGCCGTCGAACTCGTACTCGTTGAGGAGCTCACGGACCTCGAGCTCGACGAGCTCCAGGATCTCCTCGTCGTCCACCATGTCGGCCTTGTTCAGGGCGACAACGATGTACGGAACGCCGGACTGGCGGGCCAGGAGCACGTGCTCCTTGGTCTGCGGCATCGGACCGTCGGTCGCGGCGACCACGAGGATCGCGCCGTCCATCTGGGCGGCACCGGTGATCATGTTCTTGATGTAGTCCGCGTGACCCGGGCAGTCAACGTGGGCGTAGTGACGCGACTCGGTCTGGTACTCGACGTGCGCGATCGAGATGGTGATACCGCGCTGACGCTCCTCCGGGGCCTTGTCGATCTCGTCGAAAGGCGTGAAGGGGTTCAGGTCCGGGTACGCGTCGTGCAGCACCTTGGTGATCGCCGCGGTAAGAGTGGTCTTACCGTGGTCGACGTGACCGATGGTGCCGATGTTGACGTGCGGCTTAGTCCGCTCGAACTTCGCCTTCGCCACTGGGGTCCTCCTGGGGAGTGGTTCTGTACGCCTGGATTGGGTCGGCGCCAGGGATCTTTGCTGGGGTGCCGTCCGCCGGGGCACACCGCCACGGTTTGCGGTGGTATGCCCCGACAGTCGGTGTCAAGCCTAAAGCGTGAGCTTCGTCTGTGGAGACGGAGCTGATTACTCGCCCTTGGCCTTCGCGATGATCTCCTCGGCGACGTTCCGCGGAACCTCGGCGTAGGAGTCGAACTGCATCGAGTAGCTTGCGCGACCCGAAGTCTTGCTGCGGAGGTCTCCGACGTAGCCGAACATCTCCGACAGCGGAACCAGGCCCTTGACGAGCTTGGCGCCGTGACGGTCCTCCATGGCCTGGATCTGGCCACGGCGGGAGTTGATGTCACCGATGACATCACCCATGTAGTCCTCGGGGGTGGTGACCTCGACGGACATCATCGGCTCGAGCAGAGCCGGGGACGCCTTGCGAGCACCCTCCTTGAACGCCATGGAACCGGCGATCTTGAACGCGAGCTCGGAGGAGTCGACGTCGTGGAAGGCACCGTCGAGCAGCGTCACCTTGACGCCGGTCAGCGGGTAGCCGGCCAGAACACCGAACTCCATGGCCTCCTGGCAACCCGCGTCCACGGACGGGATGTACTCCCGCGGGATGCGGCCACCGGTGACCTTGTTCTCGAACTCGTAGCCGTCGCCCTCGAGGGGCTCGATCGCCATCTGCACCTTGGCGAACTGGCCGGAACCACCAGTCTGCTTCTTGTGCGTGTAGTCGATGCGCTCGACGGCCTTGCGGATCGTCTCGCGGTACGCGACCTGCGGCTTGCCGACGTTGGCCTCGACCTTGAACTCACGCTTCATACGGTCGACCAGCACGTCGAGGTGCAGCTCGCCCATACCCGCGATGATGGTCTGGCCCGTCTCCTCGTCCGTGTGGACCTGGAAGGACGGGTCCTCCTCGGCGAGACGCTGGATCGCGACGCCGAGCTTCTCCTGGTCGCCCTTGGACTTGGGCTCGATGGCGACCTGGATGACCGGGGCCGGGAAGTCCATCGACTCGAGGATCACCGGGTTCGCGGAGTCGCAGAGGGTCTCACCGGTGGTGGTCTGCTTCAGACCCATGACGGCGACGATGTCACCGGCACCCACCGACTCGATCTCCTCACGCTTGTTCGCGTGCATCCGGTAGATCTTGCCGATGCGCTCCTTCTTGCCCTTGACGGAGTTCTGCACCTGGGTGCCCGCCGTCATGCGGCCCGAGTAAACCCGGACGAAGGTGAGCTTGCCGAGGTGCGGGTCGCTCATGATCTTGAAGGCAAGGCCGGCGAAGGGCTCTTCGTCGGACGGCTTGCGCTTCACGACCTCGTCGGCGTTGTTGACCGCGTGGCCCTCAACGGCCTCGATGTCCAGCGGCGACGGGAGGTAGCGGACCACGGCGTCGAGCAGGGGCTGAACGCCCTTGTTCTTGAACGCGGTACCACAGAACACCGGGGTGACGGTGACGGAGTCGCCGCCGCCCTTCGACGCGAGCGTGATGCGGCGGATGGCCGCGATCAGCTGCTCCTCGGTGGGCTCCTGGCCCTCGAGGAAGAGCTCCATCATCTCTTCGTCGTTCTCGGCAACGCCCTCGAGGAGCTTGCCGCGCCATTCCTCGGCAGCCTCGATGTGGGTGTCCGGGATGTCGACGACGTCGTACATCTCGCCCTTGGCGGCCTCGGCGGACCAGACCAGAGCCTTCATCTGGACGAGGTCGACCACGCCCTTGAAGTCGGCCTCGGTGCCGATCGGCAGCTGCATGACCAGCGGAACCGCGCCCAGGCGGTCGACGATCATGTCGACGCAGCGGTGGAACTCGGCACCCGTACGGTCCAGCTTGTTGACGAAGCAGATGCGCGGCACGCCGTAGCGGTCCGCCTGACGCCAAACGGTCTCGGACTGGGGCTCGACACCGGCAACGCCGTCGAACACCGTCACGGCACCGTCGAGCACGCGCAGGGAGCGCTCCACCTCGACGGTGAAGTCGACGTGACCCGGGGTGTCGATGATGTTGATGGTGTGGTCGACGTTGTCGAGCGGCCAGTGGCAGGTGGTGGCAGCAGACGTGATCGTGATGCCACGCTCCTGCTCCTGCTCCATCCAGTCCATCGTGGCAGCGCCGTCGTGGACCTCACCGATCTTGTACGAAACACCGGTGTAGAACAGGATCCGCTCGGTGGTGGTCGTCTTGCCCGCGTCGATGTGGGCCATGATCCCGATGTTGCGGACCTTGGCCAGGTCAAGCGAAGTGGTGGCCATATGGCTCAGTCTTCTCTCGGTTCTCGATGGGGGTAGCGACTACCAGCGGTAGTGCGCGAAGGCCTTGTTGGACTCGGCCATCTTGTGCGTGTCCTCACGCTTCTTGACCGAGGCGCCGAGACCGTTCGAGGCGTCCAGCAGCTCGTTCATGAGGCGCTCGGTCATGGTCTTCTCGCGACGGGCGCGGGAGTAACCGACCAGCCAGCGCAGCGCCAGGGTGGAGGCGCGGCCCGGACGGACCTCGACCGGCACCTGGTAGGTGGCGCCACCGACACGGCGGGACTTGACCTCGAGAGCCGGCTTGACGTTCTCGAGAGCGCGCTTGAGGGTGATGACCGGGTCGTTACCGGTCTTCTCGCGCAGACCCTCCATGGCGCCGTACACGATGCGCTCGGCGGTGGAGCGCTTGCCGTGCAGGAGGATCTTGTTGATCAGCGACGTCACCAGAGGGGAGCCGTAAACCGGGTCGATGATGACCGGGCGCTTCGGGGCGGGGCCCTTACGAGGCATTCTTACTTCTCCTTCTTGGCGCCGTAGCGGCTGCGAGCCTGCTTACGGTTCTTGACGCCCTGCGTGTCGAGGGAACCGCGGATGATCTTGTAGCGAACACCCGGAAGGTCCTTCACACGGCCACCGCGGACGAGCACGATCGAGTGCTCCTGCAGGTTGTGGCCCTCACCCGGAATGTAAGCGGTGACCTCGATGCCGGAGGTCAGACGCACACGCGCGACCTTACGGAGCGCCGAGTTCGGCTTCTTCGGGGTGGTGGTGAAAACACGCGTGCAGACGCCGCGGCGCTGGGGCGAACCCTCGAGTGCGGGCGTCTTGTTCTTCTCGACCTTGTCCTGCCGGCCCTTTCGGACCAGCTGCTGGATCGTAGGCACCGTTTCTCCGGTTTCTGTGATCTCGATAAAACTAACCTGGGAACCCGCCGACCCACGCGGTCGGGCGTGTCGAAGGCTGCAGACCCCTGCCGATGCTGGAAAGGGCGCAGAATTCGGTGTCTTCGACCGCTTCGGACCGAGAAGATCCGAGAGGTCCGGTCTCCCGCACGGACTGTGGGCACGCACGAGAGCCCAGGGACACCCCAGGCACAAGGTCAGAGCCTACCTAGCGCATGGGCTGCGGTCAAAACAAATGCACACGCGGAGGACACCCCGATGTGCTGCATATGTCACGTTTTGCCGGGGCGACGGGCGGTTGCTGTCGCGCGTATGGGTGAAATCACGCGGCCGGCCCTCCCCCGGTACGCCGCAGGGCGGCCACCCCGGTGGGGTGACCGCCCTGTGGACGTACCGCTTGCGACTTACTGGTTGTACGGACCGTAGTCGTAGTCCTCCAGCGGGACCGCCTGGCCGGAGCCGGTGCCGAAGGGCGAGTAGTCGATGTCGTCGTAACCGACGGCCGAGTACATCGCGGCCTTGGCCTCCTCGGTGGGCTCCACCCGGATGTTGCGGTAACGGGACAGGCCCGTACCGGCCGGGATGAGCTTACCGATGATGACGTTCTCCTTGAGGCCGATGAGGCTGTCGGACTTGGCGTTGATCGCCGCATCCGTCAGGACTCGGGTCGTCTCCTGGAAGGAGGCGGCCGACAGCCAGGACTCCGTCGCCAGCGAGGCCTTGGTGATACCCATCAGCTGCGGACGGCCGGAGGCGGGGTGACCGCCCTCGGTGACCACACGACGGTTCTCGCCCTCGAAGCGCGAGCGCTCCACGAGCTCACCCGGCAGCAGCTCCGCGTCGCCGGACTCGATGATCGTCACGCGGCGCAGCATCTGCCGGATGATGATCTCGATGTGCTTGTCGTGGATCGACACGCCCTGCGAGTTGTAGACCTTCTGGACTTCGCCGACCAGGTGGACCTGGACCGCGCGCTGGCCCAGGATGCGCAGCACGTCGTGCGGGTTGGTGGCACCCACGGTGAGCTTCTGGCCCACCTCGACGTGCTCGCCCTCGCTGACCAGCAGACGGGCACGCTTGGAGATCGCGTAGGCGGTCTCCTCGGAGCCGTCGTCCGGGGTGACGACGATCTTCTTGGTCTTCTCGGTCTCCTCGATCCGCACGCGGCCGGCGGCCTCGGAGATCGGGGCGACACCCTTGGGCGTACGGGCCTCGAAGAGCTCGACGACACGGGGCAGACCCTGGGTGATGTCGTCACCGGCCACACCACCGGTGTGGAAGGTACGCATCGTCAGCTGGGTACCGGGCTCACCGATGGACTGGGCGGCGATGATGCCGACCGCCTCACCGATGTCCACCAGCTTGCCGGTCGCCAGCGAGCGGCCGTAGCAGAAGGCACAGGTGCCGACCGCGGACTCACAGGTGAGGACCGAGCGGGTCTTGACCGTCTCGACGCCGTTGGCGACGAGCTGGTCGATGAGCACGTCACCGAGGTCGACGTTGGCCGGCGCGATGACCTTGCCGTCGATGACGACGTCCTCGGCCAGCATGCGGGCGTAGACGCTGGTCTCGACGTCGTCGGCCTTGCGCAGCACGCCGTCGGCACCACGGGACGCGATCTGCAGCTTGAGGCCGCGCTCGGTGCCGCAGTCCTCCTCGCGGATGATGACGTCCTGCGAGACGTCCACGAGACGACGGGTCAGGTAACCCGAGTCGGCGGTACGGAGAGCGGTGTCCGCGAGACCCTTACGGGCACCGTGGGTGGAGATGAAGTACTCCAGCACGGAGAGACCCTCACGGAACGACGCCTTAATGGGTCGCGGAATGGTCTCGTTCTTCGCGTTCGACACCAGACCACGCATACCGGCGATCTGCCGCATCTGCATCATGTTTCCTCGGGCACCCGAGTCAACCATCATGAAGATGGGGTTCGTCTTGGGGAAGTTCGCGTTCATCGCCTCGGCGACCTCGTTGGTCGCCTTGGTCCAGATCGCGATGAGCTCCTGCGTGCGCTCGTCCTTGGTGATCAGACCGCGCTCGTACTGCTTCTGGACCTTCTCGTCCTGGGCCTCGTAGCCCTTGACGATCTCCTTCTTGGCCTCCGGCACGACGATGTCGGAGACGGCGACGGTGACGCCGGAACGGGTGGCCCAGTGGAAGCCGGCCGCCTTCAGGTTGTCGAGCGTCGCCGCCACGATGACCTTGGGGTAGCGCTCGGCCAGGTCGTTGACGATCTCGGAGAGCTGCTTCTTGCCCACCGAGTAGTCGACGAACGGGTAGTCCTCGGGCAGCAGCTCGTTGAAGAGCGCGCGGCCCAGGGTGGTGCGCAGGCGGAAGCTGTCGCCCTGCTGCCACTCCGGCTCGCCCTCCTCGGCGACCGGGGGAACCCAGCCGCGCGGGGGAACGGTGCCGATCGGGAAGCGGATGTCGACCTTCGCCTGGAGCGAGAGCTCACGGGCGTCGAACGCCATGATCGCCTCGGCGACCGAGCCGAAGGACCGGCCCTCACCGATGACCTTGCGCTCTTCCTCGTCGGTGGTGAGGAAGAACAGGCCCAGCACCATGTCCTGGGTCGGCATGGTGACCGGACGGCCGTCGGCCGGCTTGAGGATGTTGTTCGAGGACAGCATCAGGATGCGGGCCTCGGCCTGCGCCTCCGCGGAGAGCGGCAGGTGGACGGCCATCTGGTCACCGTCGAAGTCCGCGTTGAACGCGGTGCAGACGAGCGGGTGGATCTGGATGGCCTTGCCCTCGACCAGCTGCGGCTCGAAGGCCTGGATGCCGAGGCGGTGCAGCGTGGGCGCACGGTTCAGCAGCACCGGGTGCTCGGCGATGACCTCTTCGAGGACGTCGTACACGACGGTGCGGCCGCGCTCGACCATGCGCTTGGCCGACTTGATGTTCTGCGCGTGGTTCAGGTCGACCAGGCGCTTCATCACGAACGGCTTGAAGAGCTCCAGCGCCATGGCCTTGGGCAGACCGCACTGGTGCAGCTTCAGCTGCGGACCGACGACGATGACGGAACGGGCCGAGTAGTCGACTCGCTTACCGAGCAGGTTCTGACGGAATCGACCCTGCTTGCCCTTCAGCATGTCGCTGAGGGACTTCAGCGGGCGGTTACCGGGACCGGTGACCGGGCGACCGCGGCGGCCGTTGTCGAACAGCGCGTCGACGGCCTCCTGCAGCATCCGCTTCTCGTTGTTCACGATGATCTCGGGGGCACCGAGGTCAAGGAGACGCTTGAGGCGGTTGTTGCGGTTGATCACACGGCGGTACAGGTCGTTCAGGTCGGAGGTCGCGAAGCGGCCACCGTCCAGCTGCACCATCGGACGCAGGTCCGGCGGGATCACGGGGATGCAGTCCAGCACCATGCCGCTGGGGCTGTTGCGGGTCTGCAGGAAGGCGGAGACGACCTTGAGGCGCTTGAGCGCGCGGGTCTTCTTCTGGCCCTTGCCGGTGCGGATGATCTCGCGGAGGCGCTCGGCCTCCTCGTCGAGGTCGAAGGACTCCAGGCGCTTCTGCAGCGCGGCGGCGCCCATCGCACCCATGAAGTAGGTGCCGAAGCGGTCGCGCAGCTCGCGGTAGAGCAGCTCGTCGCCCTCGAGGTCCTGGACCTTGAGGTTCTTGAAGCGGTTCCAGACCTCGTCGAGACGGTCGATCTCGCGCTGCGCGCGGTCGCGCAGCTGCTTCATCTCGCGCTCGGCGCCCTCGCGCACCTTGCGGCGCACGTCGGCCTTGGCACCCTCGGCCTCGAGCTCGGCCAGGTCGGCCTCGAGCTTCTTGGCGCGGGCCTCGAGGTCGGCGTCGCGGCGCTGCTCGATCTGCTGGCGCTCGACGGAGACGTGGGCCTCCAGCGAGGGCAGGTCGCGCGTGCGGCGCTCGTCGTCCACCCACGTGATCATGTAGGCGGCGAAGTAGATGACCTTCTCGAGGTCCTTCGGGGCGAGGTCGAGCAGGTAGCCCAGACGCGACGGGACGCCCTTGAAGTACCAGATGTGGGTGACGGGAGCGGCCAGCTCGATGTGGCCCATCCGCTCACGGCGCACCTTGGCGCGGGTGACCTCGACGCCACAGCGCTCACAGATGATGCCCTTGAAGCGGACACGCTTGTACTTGCCGCAGTAGCACTCCCAGTCCCGGGTCGGACCGAAGATCTTCTCGCAGAAGAGTCCGTCCTTTTCGGGCTTCAGGGTGCGGTAGTTGATGGTCTCCGGCTTCTTGACCTCGCCGTGGGACCAGGTTCGGATGTCGTCCGCGGTCGCCAGGCCGATCCGCAGCTCGTCGAAGAAGTTGACGTCGAGCACTGTTCGTCAATCCCTCTTTCAGGGTCGTGTCTTCATCAGTGGTCTGAGGGGGTCCGGGGACGACGGGGGGCTCTCGGCGAGCCCCCCGTCAGACCCGTCAGACCTCTTCGACGCTGCTCGGCTCGCGCCGGGACAGGTCGATTCCGAGCTCTTCCGCAGCGCGGAAGACGTCCTCGTCCGTGTCGCGCATCTCGATGGACATGCCGTCCGAGGACAGCACCTCCACGTTGAGGCACAGGGACTGCATTTCCTTGATGAGCACCTTGAAGGACTCGGGAATGCCGGGCTCGGGGATGTTCTCGCCCTTGACGATGGCCTCGTAGACCTTCACGCGGCCGGTCACGTCGTCGGACTTGATGGTCAGCAGCTCCTGGAGGGCGTAGGCGGCGCCGTATGCCTCGAGCGCCCACACCTCCATCTCACCGAAGCGCTGGCCACCGAACTGAGCCTTACCACCCAGCGGCTGCTGGGTGATCATGGAGTACGGGCCGGTCGAGCGGGCGTGCAGCTTGTCGTCGACCAGGTGGTGCAGCTTGAGGATGTACATGTACCCGACGGAGATCGGGTCCGGGAACGGCTCGCCGGAGCGGCCGTCGAACATCCGGGCCTTACCGGAGGGGAGCACCATGCGCTCGCCGTCGCGGTTCGGGATCGTGGACTCGAAGAGACCGGCGATCTCGTCCTCGCGGGCGCCGTCGAAGACCGGGGTCGCGACGTTGGTGCCCGGCGCGACGTCGTCGGCGCCGATGGCCTGCAGGCGCTTCATCCAGTCCTCGTCGCCCTCGACCTTCCAGCCGCGGCTGGCGAGCCAGCCGAGGTGGATCTCGAGGACCTGTCCCGGGTTCATTCGGGACGGGACACCGAGCGGGTTGAGGATGATGTCGACCGGGGTGCCGTCCTCGAGGAACGGCATGTCCTCGACCGGGAGGATCTTGGAGATGACACCCTTGTTGCCGTGGCGGCCGGCGAGCTTGTCACCGTCGGTGATCTTGCGCTTCTGGGCGACGTAGACGCGGACCAGCTGGTTCACGCCCGGGGGAAGCTCGTCCCCCTCCTCGCGGTCGAAGACGCGGACGCCGATGACCTTGCCGATCTCGCCGTGCGGGACCTTCAGCGAGGTGTCGCGGACCTCACGGGCCTTCTCACCGAAGATCGCGCGGAGCAGGCGCTCCTCCGGGGTCAGCTCGGTCTCGCCCTTCGGGGTGACCTTGCCGACCAGGATGTCGCCGGCGACGACCTCGGCACCGATGCGGATGATGCCGCGCTCGTCGAGGTCGGCGAGGACCTCCTCGGAGACGTTCGGGATGTCCCGGGTGATCTCCTCCGGGCCGAGCTTGGTGTCACGGGCGTCGACCTCGTGCTCCTCGATGTGGATCGAGGAGAGGACGTCGTCCTGGACGAGGCGCTGCGACAGGATGATCGCGTCCTCGTAGTTGTGACCCTCCCACGGCATGAACGCCACGAGCAGGTTCTTGCCGAGCGCCATCTCACCGTTCTCGGTGGACGGGCCGTCGGCGAGCACCTGGCCGGCGATGACGCGAGCGCCCTCGTCGACGACGACCTTCTGGTTGAAGGACGTGCCCTGGTTGGAGCGCGAGAACTTCGCGACCCGGTAGGTGTTGTACGTGCCGTCGTCGTTGGCCACCGTGACGTAGTCGGCGGAGACCTCCTGGACGACACCGTCCTTCTCGGCCTTGATGACGTCACCGGCGTCGACCGCGCAGCGGTACTCCATGCCGGTGCCGACCAGCGGCGCCTCGGCCTTGATCAGCGGGACGGCCTGGCGCATCATGTTCGATCCCATGAGCGCGCGGTTGGCGTCGTCGTGCTCGAGGAACGGGATCATGGCGGTCGCGACCGACACCATCTGGCGCGGGGAGACGTCCATGTAGTCGACGTCGTCGCCGGCGATGTAGTCGATCTCGCCGCCACGGCGGCGGACCAGCACGCGGGCCTCGGCGAAGCGCATGTCCTCGGTGAGGGCGGCGTTCGCCTGGGCGATGACGAAGCGGTCTTCCTCGTCGGCAGTCAGGTAGTCGACCTCGTCCGTGACGACACCCTCGACGACCTTGCGGTACGGGGTCTCCACGAAGCCGAACGCGTTGACGCGGCCGTAGGAGGCGAGCGAGCCGATCAGACCGATGTTCGGGCCTTCGGGCGTCTCGATCGGGCACATGCGGCCGTAGTGCGACGGGTGAACGTCACGGACCTCGAAGCCGGCCCGCTCACGGGAGAGACCACCCGGGCCCAGCGCCGACAGACGGCGCTTGTGGGTCAGACCCGACAGCGGGTTGGTCTGGTCCATGAACTGGGACAGCTGGCTGGTGCCGAAGAACTCCTTGATGGAGGCGACGACCGGCCGGATGTTGATCAGGGTCTGCGGCGTGATCGCCTCGACGTCCTGCGTGGTCATGCGCTCGCGGACGACGCGCTCCATACGAGCCAGACCCGTGCGGACCTGGTTCTGGATGAGCTCGCCGACGTTGCGCAGACGACGGTTGCCGAAGTGGTCGATGTCGTCGGTCTCGACGACGATCGAGGTGCCGTTCTCGCCGACCGTCTCCAGCTCGCCCGCGTGCAGCTTGACCAGGTACTTGATCGTCGCGATGACGTCGTCGACCGTGAGCACGCCGGCGTCGAGGGGGGCGTCCGCGCCGAGCTTCTTGTTCACCTTGTAGCGGCCGACCTTCGCGAGGTCGTAGCGCTTCGGGTTGAAGTAGAGGTTCTCGAGCAGCGTCTGCGCGGCCTCGCGGGTCGGCGGCTCGCCCGGACGCAGCTTGCGGTAGATGTCGAGCAGCGCGTCGTCCTGGCCCTGGGTGTGGTCCTTCTCCAGGGTGGCGCGCATGGACTCGTACTCGCCGAACTCCTCGAGGATCTGCTCGGTCGTCCAACCGAGGGCCTTGAGGAGGACGGTCACGGACTGCTTGCGCTTGCGGTCGATGCGGACACCGACCATGTCGCGCTTGTCGACCTCCATCTCCAGCCAGGCACCCCGGGACGGGATGATCTTGGCCGTGAAGATGTCCTTGTCGGACGTCTTGTCGATGGAGGAGTCGAAGTAGACGCCGGGGGAGCGAACCAGCTGCGAGACGACGACACGCTCGGTGCCGTTGATGCAGAAGGTGCCCTTGTTGGTCATGAGCGGGAAGTCGCCCATGAAGACCGTCTGAGACTTGATCTCACCGGTCTCGTTGTTCGTGAACTCGGCCGTGACGAAGAGCGGGGCCGCGTACGTGAAGTCGCGCTCCTTGCACTCGTCGATCGAGTTCTTCGGGGGCTCGAAACGGTGGTCGCGGAAAGTCAGCGACATCGACCCGGAGAAGTCCTCGATCGGGGAGATCTCCTCGAAGATCTCCTCCAGACCGGACTTGGTGGGGACGTCCTGACCAGACTCCAGCGCAGCCTCGACGCGAGCCTTCCAGGCGGCATTGCCGAGCAGCCAGTCGAAGCTCTCGGTCTGCAGCGCAAGGAGGTTCGGAACCTCGAGGGGCTCCTTGATCTTCGCAAAAGAGATGCGCAGCGGGGCGGTGCTGGCGCCGTTGTTCGTATTGGCAGTCGAGGCGTTGCGCGAGGCGGCCAAGAGGGGGTCCTTCCGAGGGCTCGGACTCACTACGCGCGTACCGGCCCCACTCCGTGCATCGAAAGAAATCCCAGGTCAGCGGGTTTCCATCGGCTGTGCTCGATAGTGGGCATGCCCCTGGTGACGGGCAGGGAGCAGCTAACAGGCAGCGCAAAGGGTCAGTGTAGCCACTTGGCCCACTGATGTCCAGAGCGGATATGCGGAGACCGGTGCGATACCAATCTCTCCCTCCGGGATCCTGTTGTCCCTCGCTGTGCGGCGGACGCCTGCAGGCATCGCCTGACGCAAGACTTCCCAGTTCGCCTTCGATCCATGCCTCGGACGGTGGACCGATGTGGCGACGCGTCCTGAGAATTGCGCGCCCCGTCGCGTTCGTCAAGGCCCACGACCCCTCCGGGAGGGCAACGAAGATCACCATACTCGCCCCCGGGACGTGCTCCGCGCAGCCGTCCGGGGAAACGCCGAAGGGCGACCACCCGCATGGGTGATCGCCCTTTGGCTACCGGCTAACGCCGGCGGGAAGAGTCAGACGACTCGCGAGGTCACTTGACCTCGACGGAGGCGCCGGCGCCCTTGAGGGCCTCGGCGGCCTTCTCCGCGGCGTCCTTGGCGACCTTCTCGAGGACCGGCTTCGGGGTGCCGTCGACGAGGTCCTTGGCCTCCTTCAGGCCCAGGGAGGTCAGCTCACGGACGACCTTGATGACCTGGATCTTCTTGTCACCGGCGGCGGTGAGGATGACGTCGAACTCGTCCTTCTCCTCGACCTCGGCGGCAGCGGCGCCACCAGCGGCACCGGCGACCATGACCGGCGCGGCAGCGGCGGCGGTGACGTCGAACTTCTCCTCGAACGCGGACACGAAGCCCGCGAGCTCGATGAGGGTCATCTCCTCGAACTGCGCGAGCAGCTCGTCCTGGGTCAGCTTCGCCATGATGGCGGTCCTTCCACTAAATCGGCAGGTGCCGGGATGTACATGTCGGCGGGCGTCTGCCTAGACGGCAGTTCTTTCGAAGACGGCCCGCTGCGACCGGTGCCGGGTGGCACCGATCAATGCGCGAGCCGAATTACTCGGCACCGCCCTGCTCGGCGAGCTTGGCGCGCAGCGCGTCCGCAGTGCGGACGAGCTTCGTCGGCAGCGCCTGGAAGAGCGAGGCAGCCTGGGACTGCTTGCCCTTCATGGCACCGGCCAGCTTGCTGAGCAGAACCTCGCGGGACTCGAGGTCCGCAAGCTTCTTGATCTCATCAGCGGAGAGCGCCTTACCGTCAAGGACACCGCCCTTGATGATGAGGTTCGGGTTCTCCTTGGCGAAGTCACGGAGACCCTTCGCCGACTCCACCGGGTCACCGGTGACGAAGGCAACGGCCGTCGGGCCAGCGAAGAGCTGGTCCTCCAGCGTGATCCCGGCCTCACGGGCCGCGATCTGGGTCAGCGTGTTCTTCACCACGGCGTACTGGGCGTTCTCACCGAGCGAACGACGCAGCGTCTTGAGCTGCGCCACGGTGAGACCGCGGTACTCGGTCAGCACAGCGGCATTCGAGCTACGGAACTTGTCCGTCAGCTCGGCAACCGCAGCAGCCTTGGCGGACGTCGCCATGAGCCTCGGCCTCCTTCCGGGTGATTCGGGACCGCTATGCGAAGGGACCTGGGCAAAACGAAACGCCCCGGCACAGGTGCTCGGGGCGTAACTCGACCGCTTCGACCCGAAGTCGTTGCGGGAGTGCTTCCTCAAATCACCTGCGCAGGTCGCCCGCAGCTAGCGGATCCTTCGGCCACCACACCTCCGGAACGGAGGCACAGCAACGACCAGCGGTCTTTGGCTTCTGGAAGAAGGTACGTGAAGGGGGCGCCCGGAAGCAAATCGGCCCCCGGGCGAGGTTTCGCCGCAGGTGAGGACTGCCCCTTGGGCATCAGGACGACAGCGAGGGAACCCCGCCGCTCTCCTTCATCTTCCTGAGCCTGTCCAGCAGGTCCACCGTCCGGTCCGCCGGCGGCGCCTGGACGTCGGCCTTCGTGCCGAAGTCGGAGAGGTTCTGCGTGATCTCCATCCGGCCCTTGGCCGTGTCCATGTTCATGATCAGCTTCACGGGGAGGTCGTCGGAGTTCACCCAGACGTCCATGTCGTACTGCGTGATCCCGGCCTGCTTGATGGAGTCCAGCAGCTGCTGCCGGTCCTTCTCCCCGAGGCCTTCGAGGCTCTTGCTGGACTTCACGGCCTCGTCCGCGGTGAGCGTGCCCTTGTAGTGCCGGGCCTGCTTCCCGTCGACGCTCTCCTCACCGACCAGCTTCACGTTCGGCGACTCCTTGAGGAGCGCCATCTGCTTGGCCGGGTCCTGGCTCTGGTTCTGACCGCCGCCCATGAGCTGCTGGAGGGCCTTGGCGTCGCCGCCGGACTCCTTGGCCACCTCCACGAGGTCGACCTTCAGCCAGCGCTTGCCGTCGTTCTTGGCGGCGGCCTCCGGGCCCACGTCGGTGTACGTGGTGCTGCCGATCGTGATGACGCGGCTCTCGCCGGGAGCGCCGTCCTTCCCGGGCAGCCCCGTCATGCGCTGGTCCACGACGGTGGGGTCCCAGCCCATGACGCCGGAGGACTCCAGGGCCAGGGGCCGGTCCCCGAGGCCCGGCAACTTCATGGTCATCCTGAACTTGGCCGACTTCACCGACTGCGTCTTCCTGAAGGCCGCGTCAACGGCCTTCGTGGCCGCTCCCGCCGCCGCCGGCTTCTCCGCCTTGGTGGAGGCCCCTGAGGCGCCCTTGTCGTCCTTCTCGCCGCCGCCGCAGGCCGCGACGCCGCCCAGCAGGGCCACGGCCGTCACGGACAGGCCCAGGCGCTTCCAGGTGGACTCGTGCATGTCCTTGCCCCCCTCTGCTCAAAAGCGATCAATGTGAACGTTAGTTCACCTCACCGGCGCATACCCCGGACAACCGCATCGAAGACGTGAAAAACGCGAGCAGGCCCCGCATCTCCCAGGAGATGCGGGGCCTGCTCGTTCGCTTACGCGCAGAGGCGTCGTGATCCGGTCAGGATCAGACGGTCTCGTCCTCGACGAGGAGGTTGCGGGTGCGGTTCGGGTCCAGCGGGATGCCGGCGCCCATGGTGGTGGTCAGGGTCGCCTTCTTGATGTAGCGGCCCTTCGCGGCGGACGGCTTGAGGCGGGTGATCTCCTCGAGCGCGGCGGCGTAGTTCTCCACCAGCTTGGTCTCGTCGAAGGAGACCTTGCCGATGATGAAGTGCAGGTTCGAGTGCTTGTCGACGCGGAACTCGATCTTGCCGCCCTTGATGTCGGTCACGGCCTTGGCCGTGTCCGGGGTGACGGTGCCGGTCTTCGGGTTCGGCATCAGACCACGGGGACCGAGCACGCGGCCGAGGCGGCCGACCTTGCCCATGAGGTCCGGGGTGGCGACGACGGCGTCGAAGTCCAGACGGCCCTTCGCGACCTCGTCGATCAGCTCGTCGGCACCGACGATGTCGGCGCCGGCGGCACGCGCGGCCTCGGCACGGTCGCCGGTCGCGAAGACCAGGACCCGGGCGGTCTTACCGGTGCCGTGCGGGAGGTTCACGGTGCCGCGGACCATCTGGTCGGCCTTGCGCGGGTCGACACCCAGGCGGAAGGCAACCTCGACGGTCGCGTCGAACTTGATGGCGGAGGTCTCCTTCGCCAGGCGGACGGCCTCGAGCGGGGCGTACAGACGCTCCCGGTCGATCTTCGCGTCCACGTTGCGAAGAGTCTTGCTGCGCTTCACTGAAACTCCTCAGTGGTGATTGGAGTCGTGGTACGGGCCGGCGCTGGCCCTCCCACGGGTACTGCCAGGGGGGTGGAGGTCAGCCCTCGACCGTGATGCCCATGGAACGGGCGGTGCCGGCGATGATCTTCGACGCGGCGTCCAGGTCGTTGGCGTTCAGGTCGGGCATCTTGGTCGTGGCGATCTCACGGACCTGCGCCTCGGTGATCTTGGCGACCTTGGTCTTGTGCGGCTCGCCCGAGCCCTTGTCCACGCCCGCGGCCTTGAGGATCAGCTTCGCGGCCGGCGGAGTCTTGGTCACGAAGGTGAAGGAACGGTCCTCGTAGACCGTGATCTCCACCGGCACGACCATGCCACGCTGCGACTCGGTCGCGGCGTTGTAGGCCTTGCAGAACTCCATGATGTTGACGCCGTGCTGACCCAGCGCGGGGCCGACCGGCGGAGCCGGGTTGGCGGCACCGGCCTGGATCTGGAGCTTGATAAGCCCCGTGACCTTCTTCTTCTTGGGAGGCATTGCTCTCTCCGGGTCCTAGTGAGAGTTTTTTTGCCTGCGCACAGTGCGCGCAGGCATACCGCACCACGATAACGGGTAACATGCTGCGGCCAAAAACCGAGCAGGTCAGACCGGCTTTATCAGCCCGTCTGACCTGTTCGGTAGGCGTTTGTTCAGAAGAGGCCCGAAGGCGTCAGTTCTTCTGGATCTGGTCGAAGCTCAGCTCGACCGGGGTCTCGCGACCGAAGATCTCGACGAGGCCCTTGACCTTCTTCGAGTCGGCGTTGATCTCGTTGATCGTGGCCTGCAGGGTCGCGAACGGGCCGTCGGTGACGGTGACCGAGTCGCCCACCTCGAAGTCCAGCACCTGGACCTCGACCTTGCGCTGCGGCGCCGGCTTGCCCTCGGCCTCGGCGGCCTCGCGGGCGGCCTTCTCCTCGGCCTCCGGGGCGAGCATCTTGACGATCTCGTCCAGCGTCAGCGGGTAGGGGTCGTAGGCGTTGCCGACGAAGCCGGTGACACCCGGGGTGTTGCGGACGACGCCCCAGGACTCGTTCGTCAGGTCCATGCGCACCAGGACGTAGCCCGGGAGCTTGTTCTGGCGGACGGTGCGGCGGTCGCCGTTCTTGATCTGGACGACCTCTTCCTGCGGCACCTCGGCCTGGAAGATGTAGTCCTCGACGTTGAGCGAGACGGCGCGCTGCTCGAGGTTGGTCTTCACGCGGTTCTCGTAACCGGCGTAGGTGTGGATGACGTACCACTCGCCGGGCAGGCCGCGCAGCTCGTCGCGCAGGGCCGCGATCGGGTCGACGGCGGGCTCTTCCTCGGCCTCTTCCGCCTCGGCGGCAGCCTCTTCGGCCGCGTCCTCGTCGGACTCGACGTGGAGGGCGGCCTCCTCGGCCGGCTCGCCCGCAGCGGCCTCTTCGGCGTCGAGCTCGTCGCCGGCGTCGGCGCCCTCGACGATCTCCTGCGCGGTGTCGTCGCCCTCGACCTCGGCCGAGGCGGCGGCGTCCACGTCGGCCTCTGCCGCCTCGACGGGCTCGACGGCGTCGTTCAGGTTCGGGTCAGACACGTGGCTGCTTCTTCCTGGCTACAAGGGGTGGAACGTGCGAAAGGGGCGGCCCGCCTCATGGCAGCCGCCCTACCCGCGGATTCAGCCGAAGACGTACTTGACGGCGTTGGTGAACCCATAGTCAATCACGGTGACCAGGCCAATGACGATGACGACAAAGACGATCACCACAGTGGTGTACGTCGACAGCTGGCCCCGGGTGGGCCAGACGACCTTGCGGAGCTCGGCGACGATCTGGCGGTAGAACAGCGCGAGGCGGCCGAAGGGGCCCTTCTTCCCGCGCTTCCCGCCACGGCGGCCCTTCCTGGCGGCCACCTCGTCCTCGGGACGACCGCTCTCAGGCGTCGCGGTGGAGCCAAGGGCTTCCGTCACTACGTCCTCACCTGAATCCGGGTCGTGAGCCGTGCCGCGCCCGGTTGAGCCGCACGGCGGTGCATTTCAGTACGTACGCACGCACGCACCCTGGTGACGATGCGTGTAGCAGGGCCGAAGGGACTTGAACCCCCAACCGCTGGTTTTGGAGACCAGTGCTCTACCAATTGAGCTACGACCCTTTGTGGTTCCCCCAACGTACCGCATCCGAGCGACCGCACGGTGTGTGCGGAGCCGGGTTGCGGCCGGTGAGGGCCAACGACGGATGAGTGTACGTGGTCTTGGGGCGTGCGTCGAACAGCTTGTGCCGCGACTCGTTCCGGGAGGGGGTTCGGGAGGCGTTCCGGGAGGGGGTTCCGGGCCCCGCGTGAAACGTGTGCGCCCGCTTCGTCCCCCGTCTGCAACGATGCCCCCATGACCGCTGCGACTCCTTCCGAGCCCACCGTCCAGTCCCCCACCGAGCGCCGGGTGTCGACCCGCATCGGATCGATCTCCGAGTCCGCGACGCTCGCCGTCGACGCCAAGGCCAAGGCCCTCAAGGCCGCCGGTCGCCCGGTGATCGGCTTCGGCGCCGGCGAGCCCGACTTCCCCACGCCCGGCTACATCGTCGAGGCCGCCGTCGAGGCCTGCCGCGACCCGAAGAACCACCGCTACACGCCCGCCGGCGGCCTCCCCGAGCTGAAGGCCGCCATCGCCGCCAAGACGCTGCGCGACTCCGGCTACCAGGTCGAGGCCTCGCAGGTACTGGTCACCAACGGCGGCAAGCAGGCCATCTACGAGGCGTTCGCCGCGATCCTCGACCCGGGCGACGAGGTCATCGTCCCGGCGCCGTACTGGACCACGTACCCCGAGTCCATCCGGCTCGCCGGAGGCGTCCCGGTCGACGTCGTGGCCGACGAGACCACCGGTTACCGCGTCTCCGTGGAGCAGCTGGAGGCCGCCCGCACCGAGCGCACCAAGGTCCTGCTCTTCGTCTCCCCCTCCAACCCGACCGGCGCCGTCTACTCGCGCGAGCAGGTCGAGGCCGTCGGCCGCTGGGCCGCGGAGCACGGGCTGTGGGTGCTGACCGACGAGATCTACGAGCACCTCGTCTACGGCGACGCCGAGTTCTCCTCCCTGCCCGTGGTCGTGCCCGAGCTGCGCGACAAGTGCATCGTCGTCAACGGCGTCGCCAAGACCTACGCCATGACCGGCTGGCGGGTCGGCTGGGTCATCGCCCCGCAGGACGTCATCAAGGCCGCGACGAACCTGCAGTCGCACGCCACGTCGAATGTGTCCAACGTCGCACAGCGGGCGGCGATCGCGGCGGTCGAGGGCGACCTGGCCGCCGTCGACGAGATGAAGGTCGCCTTCGACCGGCGGCGCCGCACGATCGTGCGCATGCTCAACGAGATCGAGGGCGTCTACTGCCCCGAGCCCGAGGGCGCGTTCTACGCCTACCCGTCGGTGAAGGCCCTCCTCGGCAAGGAGATCCGCGGCAAGCGGCCCGCCACGTCCGTGGAGCTCGCCGCGCTGATCCTGGAGGAGGTCGAGGTCGCGGTGGTGCCGGGCGAGGCCTTCGGGACCCCGGGTTACCTGCGGCTGTCGTACGCGCTGGGCGACGAGGACCTCGTCGAGGGCGTGTCGCGCATCCAGAAGCTGCTGGCGGAGGCCAAGGCGTAGGCAGAGCCGCAGGCGCCTGCGGCTCGCCGCGTACGGGCTCCCGGTCTTGTGCCGGGGGCCCGTGTTCGTTTTCGGGTTCGTTTTCGGTTTCTTTTTCGGGGCGGCGCCCGTTCAGGGAAAGTCTCTTCCGGTTGTCTTGCGCGTACGGCAAGATCCTGGGATGGAGAGTGTTCGCGACGTCCGACTGCTGCCGAAAGCCCATCTGCACCTGCACTTCACCGGGTCGATGCGGCCGTCCACCCTGCTGGAGCTCGCCGACAAGTACGGCGTGCACCTCCCGGAAGCGCTGAGCAGCGGCGAACCGCCGAAGTTGCGGGCCACGGACGAGCGGGGCTGGTTCCGCTTCCAGCGGCTGTACGACATCGCGCGGTCCTGCCTGCGGACGCCGGAGGACATTCAGCGGCTCGTGCGGGAGGCCGCGGAGGAGGACGTCCGGGACGGGTCGGGGTGGCTGGAGATCCAGGTCGACCCGACGTCCTACGCCCCTCGGCTGGGCGGGCTCATCCCCGCCCTGGAGATCATCCTGGATGCGGTCGAGACCGCTTCGAAGGAGACCGGGCTGGGGATGCGCGTGCTCGTCGCCGCCAACCGCATGAAGCACCCGCTGGACGCCCGCACGCTGGCGCGGCTCGCCGTGCGGTACGCCGACCGGGGCGTGGTCGGGTTCGGGCTCTCCAACGACGAGCGGCGCGGGCTCGCGCGCGACTTCGACCGCGCCTTCGAGATCGCGCGGGAGGGCGGGCTGCTCGCCGCGCCGCACGGCGGCGAACTGTCCGGGCCCAGCAGTGTGCGGGACTGCCTGGACGACCTGCACGCATCGCGCGTCGGGCACGGCGTGCGGGCCGCGGAGGACCCGCGGCTGATGCGGAAGCTCGCGGAGCGGGGGGTGACCTGCGAGGTCTGCCCGTCCTCCAACGTCGCCCTCGGCGTCTACGAGAAGGCCGGCGACGTACCGCTGCGCACGCTCTGGGACGCCGGCGTGCCGATAGCGCTCGGCGCGGACGACCCCCTGCTCTTCGGCTCGCGGCTCGCCGCCCAGTACGAGCTCGCGCGGGAGCACCACGGCTTCACCGACGCGGAGCTGGCGGAACTGGCGCGGCAGTCGGTACGGGGGTCGGCTGCGCCTGAGCTTGTGCGGGCGGGGTTGCTGCGGGGCATCGACGGGTGGCTGGCCGGCTGAGGCGCCGGTCCTTACAGCGTCACCCCGACGGTGACCGGCTCGTTGACCAAGGTCACGCCGAACGCCTCGTGCACCCCGGCACGGACCTCGCGGGCGAGGGCGAGGAGGTCCTCGGTGCTCGCCGAGCCGCGGTTCGTGAGGGCGAGCGTGTGCTTGGTGGAGATGCGCGCCGGGCCCGCCCCGTACCCCTTCGTGAAGCCCGCCTTGTCGATCAGCCAGGCCGCGGACGTCTTCACGTGCCCGTCGCCCGCGGGGTACGCCGGCGGCACCACGTCCGGCCCGAGCCGCTCCGCGGCGCGGGCCAGGAACGCCGCGTGCTCCGCCTCGGTCAGGATCGGGTTGCAGAAGAACGAGCCCGCCGACCACGTGTCGTGGTCCTCCGGGTCGAGGACCATGCCCTTGCCGGCCCGCAGCTTGAGGACCGTCTCACGGGCCTGGTCCGCGGGGACGCGGTCGCCCGCCTCGACGCCGAGGGCGCGGGCGGTCTCCGGGTAGCGGATGGGCGCGGACAGGCCGTCCGCGTCCTCCAGCTCGAAGCGGACGCGGAGGACGACGTAGCGGGAAGGGTCCTGCTTGAAGCGGCTGTGCCGGTAGGAGAAGGCGCAGTCGGCGTTGGTGAGGGTCACCGTCTCGCCGGTGCGGCGGTCGTAGGCGACCACCTCGGTGATCGTCTGGGCTACGTCCTGGCCGTAGGCGCCGACGTTCTGGATGGGGGTGGCGCCGGCGGAGCCGGGGATGCCGGCGAGGCATTCGATGCCGGCGAGGCCGGCCTCGACGGTGCGGGCGACGGCGTCGGACCAGTTCTCGCCGGCGGCCAGCTCCAGGGTGGTGCCGTCGAGGGCGAAGCCGGTGGTCGCGATGCGCAGGGCCGTGCCCTCGAAGCCCTTGTCGGAGATGACGAGGTTGCTGCCGCCGCCGATGATCAGCAGCGGGGTGGCGGTCTCGTCGGCCTCGCGGACGGCGGCGATCACCTCGGCGTCGGTGGTGGCCGTGATCAGGCGGGTGGCGGGGCCGCCGACCGGCAGGAGCCGGCCGGATCGCCGTGACTGCGCACGAGCACGACCGGCCCCCTGGCCTGCCGC
>NZ_JBPQTS010000067.1:0-37690 GCF_051386455.1 Streptomyces sp. URMC 124 | reverse complement strand
GGCAGGGGCAGGGGCGAGCAGGCCGGACGGGGGCACCTACACCCCCTCCAGCCGGTTCCGGCCGCCCGGCCGGAGGTACACCGCCCAGGTGAGCGCGGCGCACAGGGCGTACGTGGCGAGGAAGGCGAGGTACGCCGCGTCGCCGTTGTGGGAGGAGCCCAGGAAGGACTGCCGGAAGGCGAGGTTGACGAGCACGCCGCCGAAGGCGCCCACCGCTCCGGCGACCCCGATCAGCGCCGACGCGCGGCGGTGGGAGGCCCTTTCGGCCCGCTCCGGGTCCGCGCCCGCGGCCACCGCGGTCCGCGCCTGCGCGCGGAAGATCGCCGGGATCATCTTGTACGTCGAGCCGTTGCCGATGCCGCTGAAGACGAACAGCGCCACGAACCCGGTGACGAACAGCGGCAGGGAGCCCTGCCGCGACGCCAGCAGGACGGTCACGGCGCCCGCGGCCATCGCGCCGTAGTTCCACAGCGTCACGCGCGCCCCGCCCCAGCGGTCGGCGAGCAGCCCGCCGCAGGGGCGGACCAGCGAGCCGAGCAGCGGGCCGAGGAACGTCAGGCCCGCGGCCGCGACCGGGGTGGCGAAGTCCTCGTGGAACTGCACCTGCAGCACCTGCCCGAAGGCGAAGCCGAAGCCGATGAAGGAGCCGAACGTGCCGACGTAGAGCACGGACATGACCCAGGTGTGCGGCTCCCGGCAGATCTCGCGCAGGGCGTGCCGGTCGTTGCGCAGCCCGGTCAGGTTGTCCATGCGCAGCGCGGCGCCGAGGGCCGCGAGGGCGATCAGCGGGATGTAGATCAGCGGCAGCAGGCGCGGGTGGCCGCTGCCGGCGGTGGCGAGGACCAGCAGGCCGAGGAGCTGGACGGCGGGGACGCCGAGGTTGCCGCCGCCCGCGTTGATCCCGAGGGCGCGGCCCTTCAGGCGCTGCGGGTAGAACGCGTTGATGTTGGCCATGGAGGAGGCGAAGTTGCCGCCGCCGACCCCGGCGACGCAGGCGACGGCGAGCAGGGTCCCGTAGGAGACGCCCGGTTCGAGGACGACGCCGGCCAGCACGGTCGGGACGAGCAGCAGGAGGGCGCTGAACACCGTCCAGTTGCGGCCGCCGAAGCGGGCCACGGCGACGGTGTACGGCAGCCGCAGCACGGCGCCGAGGGCCGTCGGCAGGGCGGTGAGCAGGAACTTCCCGGCGGGGTCGATGCCGTACTCGGGCCCGAGGAAGAGCACCAGCACGGACCACAGGCTCCACACGGAGAACCCGATGTGCTCGGAGAGCACGGAGAAGAGCAGATTGCGGCGCGCGACGCGGGCACCCGTCCTCTTCCAGAAGTCGGGGTCCTCGGGGCGCCAGTCGGCGATGTCGTGGGGGCGTGGCGGAGGGGGTGGTGGCTGCGCTTCGGCCGGCGCCGGGCCTGCGGGGGTCGCCGGACCCGCGGGCCCGCTCCCCCGCCGCACCGGCCACACCTTCACCGTCGCCTCGCTGCCGTCCGGGGCGAGCGGCTCGTCCAGGCAGGTGCCCGTGCGGAGGTCGAAGGCCTGCTTGTACATGGGGGAGGCCACCACCGGGACGCCGTCCCGGCTGCCGAGGATGCCGCGCGAGAGAACGTAGGCGCCGCTGAAGGGGTCGCGGTTTCCGACGGCGTAGACCTTTCCGGCGCGGTCGCGGAAGACCGCCACCTGCTGGTCGCCGACCAGGACGGCCACACCGCGCCCGGGCACGAGCGCCTCCCAGTCGCACACGGGCTGCCAGGCCGTTCCGTCGTGGATCTCCACGGTCGCCGCAGTCGCCGCAGTCGCCGCAGTCGCCGCAGTCGTCGAAGTCGCCTCAGTCGCCGAAATCGTCGAAGTCGTCGGAGTCGTCGAAGTCGTCGTCATCGTGCACGCACCTCCAGCCGGGCACCGGCGATCACCGGCGTCGTACGGGCCTGCTCGCCGTCACCCGCACGCTCGTGCTCGTGCTCGTGCGGCAGGGCGGGACGGATCTGGCCCCGTTCGGGGACGAAGCGCACCGTCGGGTCGGGGGTCCCCGGGGCATTGGCGAAGGAGGCGAAGCGGCGCATCCGCTCCGGGTCGGCGAGGGTCGCCGCCCACTCGTCCTCGTACGTCTCGATGTGACGCGCCATCAGTTCGTCGAGGTCGGCGCAGATGCCGAGGGAGTCGTCCATGACGACGGAGCGCAGGTGGTCGAGGCCGCCGTCGAGGCGTTCGAGCCAGGGAGCGGTGCGCTCCAGCCGGTCGGCGGTGCGGATGTAGAACATCAGGAAGCGGTCGATCGTACGGATCAGGGTCGGCCGGTCGAGGCCGGAGGCGAGCAGGTCGGCGTGGCGCGGGCTCGCGCCGCCGTTGCCGCCGACGTAGAGGTTCCAGCCGTCGGAGGTGGCGATGACGCCGAAGTCCTTGCTCTGCGCCTCGGCGCACTCGCGGGCGCAGCCGGAGACCGCGGACTTCAGCTTGTGCGGGGCGCGCAGCCCGCGGTAGCGCAGCTCCAGTTCGATGGCGAGGCCGACGGAGTCCTGCACGCCGTAGCGGCACCAGGTCTCCCCCACGCACGACTTCACCGTGCGCAGCGCCTTGCCGTAGGCGTGCCCGGATTCGAAGCCGGCGTCGACGAGCCGCCGCCAGATGGCCGGGAGCTGGTCGACGCTCGCGCCGAAGAGGTCGATCCGCTGCCCGCCCGTGATCTTCGTGTAGAGGCCGAAGTCGCGGGCGATCTCGCCGATGACGATGAGCCCTTCGGGGGTGATCTCGCCGCCGGGGACGCGCGGGACGACGGAGTACGAGCCGTTGCGCTGGATGTTCGCCAGGAAGTGGTCGTTGGTGTCCTGCAGGGCGGCCTGTTCGCCGTCGAGGATGTGCCCGTGGCCGAGGCTGGCGAGGATCGAGGCGACGACCGGCTTGCAGACGTCGCAGCCCTCGCCGGACCGCCGCGGGTCGGTGCCGTGTTCGTCGACGAGCCGCGAGAAGCTGTCGATGCCCTTGACGCGGATGATCTCGTAGAGCTCGGCGCGCGTGCGGTCGAAGTGCTCGCACAGGCCGCGGGCGACCTCGGCGCCGCTCGCGGCGAGCTCGTCGTTGACGATCGTGCCGAGCATCTTCACGCAACTGCCGCAGCCCGTACCGGCCCTGGTGCACTTCTTGACGTCGGGGACGCTCGTGCAGCCCTCGTCGTGCACCGCCGCCCTGACCGCGGCCTTGGTGACGTGGTGGCAGGAGCACACGACCGCGTCGTCGGGCAGGGACACCGGCCCGGCGGCCGCTCCGGCGGAGGCGGGCAGCACGAGCTGTTCGGGCGGGGTGGTCAGGGGCGTGCCGCTGGCGGCGAGGGGCCGCAGCAGGCCGTACGCCTCGGCGTCGCCGACCAGGACGCCGCCGAGGAGCGCCCCGTCGGAGCCGATCACCAGCTTCTTGTAGACGCCGTCGCGGCTGCTGGAGTACAGCACGTCGAGGGCGCCGGGCGTGGCGCCGTGCGCGTCGCCGAAGCTCGCGACCTCGACGCCGAGGAGCTTGAGCTTGGTGGAGGTGTCGGCGCCGGTGAAGGAGCCCTCGCCGCCGGAGAGGTGCTGCGCGGCGGCCTCGGCCATGGCGTAGCCGGGCGCGACGAGGCCGTACACGCGGCCGTCGGCGGCGAGCGCGCACTCGCCGATGGCGAGGACCGCGGGGTCGGCCGTGCGGCAGCGTTCGTCGACGACGATGCCGCCGCGCTCGCCGACGGGCAGGCCGCAGTCGCGGGCCAGCTGGTCGCGCGGGCGCACCCCGGCCGAGAAGATCACCAGGTCGGCGGCGAGGCCGGTGCCGTCGGAGAGGGTCAGGCCGCGGGCCCGGCCGTCGTCGCCGGTGTCGACCTGCTGGGCGCCGGCGCCGGTGTGGACGGTGACGCCGAGTTCCTCGATCTTCCGGCGCAGGACCGCGCCACCGCCGTCGTCCACCTGCAGCGCCATCAGGCGGGGCGCGAACTCGACGACGTGCGTGTCCAGCCCCATGGCCTGCAGCGCGCCCGCGGCCTCCAGGCCGAGGAGCCCGCCGCCGATGACCGCGCCGGTCCCGGCCGTGGCCGCGTCGTCCCGGATGGCCTCCAGGTCCTCGATGGTGCGGTAGACGTGGCAGCCCGGCGCGTCGTGGCCGGGGACGGGCGGCACGAAGGGGTACGAGCCGGTGGCCAGGACCAGGGCGTCGTAGGGGAAGACGCGCCCCGAGGCGGTGGTGACGGTCCGCGCGGCCCGGTCGACGGCGGTGGCCGGGTCGCCGAGCCGCAGGTCGATGCCGTGCTCCGCCAGGAACCCCTGGCTGCACAGGGAGAGTTCCTCGGCGGTGGTGCCGGAGAACCAGGAGGTCAGGTGGACGCGGTCGTACGCGGGCCGGGGCTCCTCGGCCAGGACGGTCACCCGCCACTGCGAGGTCCGCTCGGTCAGGGCTTCCAGGAAGCGCTGACCGACCATGCCGTGGCCGATCAGGACCAGCTGTTTCACCGTCATCAGGAGGCTCCTTGGGCCGTGAGCAGGTGCGGGGCGTGCGGGGAGTGCGAGGCGCGGGGGACGGGCGGGGTGCGGAGAGGCTGCGGGGAAGGCGGGGACGGCACCGGTGCCGCCGCGAGCAGGTCCAGGGGATCGCCGGGCACGGGCTCGTCCCGCTCGTAGGCGCGGATCAGGGCACCGGCGGCGGCCGGGTCGCCGAGGAGGATGCCGCCGACGATCCGGTCGCCGCGCAGCAGGAGCTTCTTGTACGAGCCGCGGGTCGCGTCGGCGAGCCGCAGCACGTCGACGCCGGGCGTCTCCGGGCCGGGGGCCTCGGGCCCGGTCTCGCCGAACGCCGCGTAGGCCAGGGGCCCGGCCGTCAGCCGCGTGGACGGGCGCGTGCCCGGGTAGAGCGCGTCCGGGGCGGCTCCCGAGAGCCGGGCGGCCAGCACGTCGGCCTGGTCCCAGGCGGCCGCGGCCGTGCCGTGGGCGGTCCCCCGGTGCTCGGCGCAGTCGCCGAGCGCGTAGGCGTCCGGGCCGCAGGAGAGCCGGTCGTCGACGAGGATCCCGGTGCGGACGGGGAGGCCCGCGGCGCGGGCGAGCGCGGTACGGGGCGCGACGCCGCAGGCGGCCACGACGAGGCCGGCCTCCAGCACGCGGCCGTCGGCGAGGCGGACGGCGGTGACGCGGTGCACCGCCTCTGTGAGCGCCGCCTCTGCAAGCACCGCCTCTGTGAGCGCCGCATCTGTGAGCGCCGCCTCTGTCAGCGCCGCATCTGTCAGCACCGCCTCCGCCACGCTGCCCGTGAGGACCTCCACGCCCAGTTCCCCGAGGCCCCGGCGCAGGATCTCGCCCGCCGGGCCGTCCAGGTCGCGTTCGACGAGGTGCCCGGCCCGGTGGACGAGGGTCACCGGCAGGCCCCGGGCCGCAAGGGCGCGGGCCGCGCTCACGCCGAGCACGCCGCCGCCGATCACCACCGCGCGGCGGGCGCGGGACGCCGCACCGGCCAGGCCGCGGCAGTCGGCGGCGGTGCGCAGCACGTGCACCCCGGGCCGCGGCCGGCCGTCGGCGCCGCACAGCCCGTCGACGGGCGGCAGCACCGGCTCGGCGCCGGTGGCGAGGACGAGCTCGTCGTACGGGACGTGCGCGCCGTCCGCCAGCCGCAGGGTGCGGGCGAGGGTGTCGAGGCCCGTCACCGCGCAGCCCGTCCGCAGCCGCGCGCCGCCGGACGGCAGCGTGAGGTCGTCGGTGGCGTAGCGCCCGGTGAGGGCGTCGGCGAGGAGCGCCCGGTTGTACGGGGCGCAGGGCTCGGCCCCGTACAGCGTCACTTCGGCGTCCCCGCCGAGGGCCCGGAAGCGCTCCGCGAACCGGGCGGCGGCCATGCCCGCGCCCACCACGGCGATCCGGCGGATCGGGCTGATCCGGCGGGTCACCGTCCCGCCTCCGCGGCGGCGGTGGCCGGTTCCGCGGCAGCGGTGTCCGGTTCTGCGGCAGCGGCGGCGGGCGGTTCTCCGACCGTCGGCTTCTCCACCCGCACCGCGCACACCTTGAACTCCGGCATGCGCGAGACCGGGTCGAGGGCCGGGTTCGTCAGCGAGTTGGCGCGGCCCGTACCGCCCCAGTGGAAGGGCATGAAGACCGTGTCGGGCCGGATGGTGTCGGTGACGCGGGCCGGGGCGACCGCCCGCCCACGCCGGCTGCTGACGGCCAGCAGCTCGCCCTCCTCCACGCCGAGCCGGCGGGCGAGGGCGGGGTGGAGCTCCACGAAGGGGCCCGGGGCGGCCTTGTTGAGCTCGTCGACGCGCCGGGTCTGCGCGCCGCTCTGGTACTGGGAGACGACGCGGCCCGTCGTCAGGAACAGCGGGTAGTCGCCGTCGGGCTCCTCCGCGGCGGGCCGGTGCGCGACCGCGGCGAACCGCGCCCGCCCGTCGGGGGTGGCGAAGCGGTCCAGGAAGAGGCGGGGCGTGCCCGGGTGATCCGCGCCGGGGCAGGGCCAGAAGACGCCGTCCTCGTCGCGGATGCGGTCGTAACTGATGCCCGCGTAGTCCGCCTGCCCGCCCGCCGAGGCGCGCCGCAGCTCCTCGAAGACCTCCTCGGGGTCCTCGGGGAAGCCGCCCGGCACGCCGAGCCGGTCGGCGAGCCCGTGCAGCACGGCGAGGTCGCTGCGCACGCCCGGCGGGGCGTCGACGGCCTTGCGGCGCAGGATGACCCGCCCCTCCAGGTTCGTCGTCGTGCCGGTCTCCTCCGCCCACTGAGCGGACGGCAGGACCACGTCGGCCAGGCGGGCCGTCTCGGAGAGGACGACGTCGCTGACGGCGAGGAAGTCCAGCGCGCGGATCCGTTCGGTCACGTGGGCGGCGCGGGGCGCCGAGACGACGGGGTTGGAGCCCATGAGCAGCAGCGCGCGGACGCCGCCGTCGGTGCCGAGGCCGTCGAGGAGCTCGTACGCGCTGCGCCCCGGCCCGGGCAGGGAGGCGGGGTCGACGCCCCACACGGCGGCGACGTGGGCGCGGTCCGCCGGGTCGGTGATCGAGCGGTAGCCGGGCAGCTGGTCGGCCTTCTGGCCGTGCTCGCGGCCGCCCTGGCCGTTGCCCTGGCCGGTGAGGCAGCCGTAGCCGGACCGGGGGCGGCCCGCCTTGCCGGCCGCCAGGCACAGGTTGATCCAGGCGCTGACCGTGTCCGTGCCCTTGCTCTGCTGCTCGGGGCCGCGCGCGGTCAGCACCATGCCCTCCGCGGCCTCGCCGAACAGCGCCGCCGCGGCGGACAGCTGCGCCACGGGCACGCCCGTCAGCCGCTCCACGCGCTCCGGCCAGTGCGCCATGGCGGCGGCGCGGGCGTCTTCGAAGCCGGTCGTGCGGAGCGCGATGAAGTCCTTGTCCAGGTGCCCGTCGGCGATCAGCAGGTGCAGCAGCCCGAGCGCGAGCGCGAGGTCCGTGCCGGGGAGCGGCTGCAGGTGCAGGTCGGCCTGCTCGGCGGTGCGCGTGCGCCGCGGGTCGACGACGATCAGCCGGCCGCCGTTCTCGCGCAGCTCCCGGAAGTAGCGCAGCGCCGGCGGCATCGTCTCGGCCGGGTTCGCGCCGACCAGGATCACGCAGCCCGTACGGGCGATGTCCTCCATCGGGAACGGCAGGCCCCGGTCGATGCCGAACGCCCTGCGGTGCGCGGCCGCCGCGGACGACATGCAGAAGCGGCCGTTGTAGTCGATGTTCGCCGTGCGCAGGGCGACCCGCGCGAACTTGCCCAGCAGATACGCCTTCTCGTTCGTCAGCCCGCCGCCGCCGAAGACGCCGACGGCGTCCGCCCCGTACCGCTGCCGGGCCGACGCGAGACCGCCGGCCACCCGGTCGAGGGCCTCGTCCCAGGACGCCGGGCGCAGCGCACCGCCGCGGGCGTCCCGGACCAGGGGCTCGGTCAGCCGGGCGCCGGGGCGCAGCACGGCCGCGGCGGTGCGGCCCTTGCCGCACAGGGCGCCGAGGTTGACGGGGAAGCCGGGACGCTCCAGGACTTCTACGGGGGCCCGGGCGGCAGCCGGATCGACCGGGGCCCGGCTCGCGGACGGGGCCCGGCCCGCGGACGGGGCCCGGCCCGCGGACGGGGCCCGGCCCGCGACCGGCTCGGGGCCGCCCGCCGCCACGGGACGCAACCGCATGCCGCACTGCAGGGCGCAGTAAGGGCAGTGGGTGTCGGTGCCCGTCGGGGCGCCCTGGGCGGTGCCGGTGCCGGTCGTCGTCATGCCCCGAGCATCACGCGGCGTCGTTACGCTCCCGCGTCGGCGATGTTGCCCGCGCGGTACATGCCGTTCACACGGCCGGACGGGCGGTGTCGGCCGTACGACATGCGCCGTAACCTGCCGGACGCTTTCCCTTACCCCTGCGTGACGGGCACGCAACGAGGCCGAAACGCCGTCGTCCGAACATACGCAGCATGGGAACCGGCACCTCTCCCCGCACACCCCCCGCCCCCGCCCCGCCCCTCCCGCTCCTCGGCTACGTCGTCGGCGTGACCGCGGACCGGCGGCGCGACGAACTGACGGCCCTGCTCAAGCGCAGGGGCGCCCGGGTCGTCGAAGCGCCCACCATGCGGATCGTCCCGCTCGACGACGACGTGGCCCTGCGGCGCGCCACCGAACGCTGCCTCACCGCGCCCCTCGACTACGTCGTCGCCACCACCGGCGTCGGCTGGCGCGGCTGGATGAGCGCCGCCGAGGGCTGGGGGCACGGCGCGGGCCTGGCCGCCGCGTGCCGGGGCGCGCACGTCCTCACCCGGGGGCCCAAGGCGACCGGCGCGGTCCGCGCCAGCGGCCTGGCGGAGGCCTACTCGCCCGCCTCCGAGGCCTGCGACGAACTCCTGGCCTGGCTCCTCGCCCGCGACCTCACCGGCCGCCGCATCGCCGTCCAGGAGCACGGCGCGCCCCTCCCCGGCTTCTCGGACACCCTGCGCGAGCGCGGCGCCGAGGTCATCGAAGTGCCCGTC
The DNA here is from genome assembly GCF_051386455.1 of Streptomyces sp. URMC 124. NCBI lineage: Bacteria > Bacillati > Actinomycetota > Actinomycetes > Kitasatosporales > Streptomycetaceae > Streptomyces > Streptomyces sp. URMC 124. Next base: position 28,769 of record NZ_JBPQTS010000067.1, on the reverse strand, counting down.
TACCGCTGGACGCAGCCCGAGGACCCCGGCGCCGCGCGCCGCCTCGTCGAACAGACCGCGCGCCGCGAAGTGCACGCCCTCACCTTCACCAGCGCGCCGGCCATCGAGTTCTTCCTCGGCTGCGCCCGCGAAACCGGCCTGTACGCGCAGGTCCTCGACGCGCTGCGCGGCCCCGTCCTGCCCGTGTGCGTCGGCTCCGTGTGCGCCCGCCCCCTGGAAGAGGCCGGTGTCCCCACCGTCCAGCCCGAACGCGGCCGCCTCGGCGCCCTCGTCCGCACCCTCACCCACATCCTCCCCACCCGCGACCGCCGCACCCTCCGCGAGGACCCCCACGGCCTCGCCCTCCAGGGCAACGCCCTCATAGCCGGCACCGACGCCGTCTGGCTCCCCCCGCTCCCCGCCGCGATCCTCCGCGCCCTCGCCGAACACCCCGGCTGGGTCCTCAGCCGAAGCGAACTCCTGCGCCGCGTCTGGGCCGACGACCGGACGGACGAACACGCGGTGGAAGCGGCAGTGGGCCGCCTGCGCAGCGCACTGGGCCCCCACGCGGGCCTGATCAGGACGGTCCCGAAACGGGGGTACCGGCTGGTGGTGGAGGGGTGACGCCTGTGCCGGGCGGCCGGGCGGTGGCCGGTCGACGTCATTGGTGTGCCTCGCTCACGTGCTCGCGGCGACGGATCTCGTACTCCTTCACCGCATCCGGCCCTTGTCGCCATGCCGCGGCACGCCTCACTACCAGCACCGTGCATGTCAGGCAGGACGTCTGCCGGGCCTCGCCGTCAGCCTGCTCGGCTTCGGTCACAGTCCACCGCCCGAAGAGCGGCGGTTGGCGTCGGCGACACGGGCCGAGAGCAAGGCGCCCTCAGCGGCGGCGCTGCATGTGAGCAGATTGCCGAGCAGGAAGTGGAGTTCGGCTGCTTCAGCGCCGCTCAGCACGAGTTCGATCGGGCCTTGTCGTTCATCCAGGTGATAGAGGTCGAGCGGGACGCGGATCTCGCCGGTACTGCCGTCACTCTTCGCCGTGCCCCCTCGCCGGAGGGACACGTGACGCCGGTCCTCGTTCTGCATGAAAGCCCCTGACTGGAGTTGCCGGATCCAGCCAGTGACCATAGGGACGGCGTCGGACTTCGAGGGGGACGAACTGTCCCCCTCGAAGGGGCGGCCCCCTAGCGGGTGGCGGTCACGCCGACCGCCTCCGCCAAGCGGCCCGCTTCACCCCGCAGGGCACGAGGCGCCGTACGCCACAGGTCGGCCGCGATGCCGCGGGCCGACGGGGTGTACGCCACCGTCTCGGAGGCGATGGCGTGGGCGAGCTTCATCACGTGCAGGGCCGCCGTCCGGTCGCCACGCAGGAGGTGCCCGCGCGCCACCTCCACCCACAGGCGGGCACGCCGCTCCCTGGACGGCATCGCGTCGGGGTCGATGTCGTCGGCCAACGACAGCGCCTCACCGGCCGCCCGGAGGTCCGTGGCCACCGAGACAGCATGGAAATCCACATTGGCCCGGCCGAAAACCGTGCTCGGGTGAACGTAGGCGGCCGGAAGGGATTTGGCGATCTGGTCGCCGCGGTCCCAGTAGCGCCACGCGTCCCCCTTGCGGCCCTCGCGCGCGGAGGTGACCGCGGCGTGCAACTGCAGCGCGCCGTAGATGCCACGCCAGTCGTCGGGAGCCCCGTCGAGATGGGGCCGGAGGAGGTCCGAGGCCTCCGTGACGACCCGCAGGGCTTCTTCCGGGTACGCGGTCTCGCGGAGGATGTTGCCCATGTTCCACGCGGCGGCGGCAATGGCCGCCGGGTCATCGGCCTGCTGAGCTGCAGCCAGTGCCCGGTCCGCGACGACCCAGGCCAGCTCGGCCGGGGCCAGGTAGGCCGTCGCCTGCCCGGTCAGCCGGTACACATCGGAGAGGGCGACGAGAGCGATGCGTCGTTCCGGGCCCTCCAGAGTGCGCGTCGCCGTCTCGGCGTCGCGGATGAGCGCAGGCAGCAGCGCGCCCACTTCGGTGCGGTTGCGGCCGGACGCGTGCCACAGGCGCCATGTCTGCTCCACCCGCCCCCGCAAGCGCTGCACGTCGACCGGGGTGCTCGGCGGCACGAGGCTGCGGCTCATCACGGCCGCCCAGACGGCGGGCATCGTGGGGTGGTCGAACCGCCCCAGGGGTACGGGCTGGGCGACCTCGGGGGTGCCGCCGGTCAGGATCGACAAGTCGGGGATCTGCAGTGCGGCGGCCAGCCTGAGCAGGAGCGTGTGCGAATGGAGTTCGCGCTCCCCCTTCTCGATCTTCTTGAGCCAGTCCGCTTTCCGGCCGCACAGGCCGGCGAGGACTTCGCGGCTCATTCCGCGGGATTCGCGGAGGATCCGGATCCGTTCGCCAGTGCTCAACTCCGCGGGAAAGTCCAGGGTGTCCACCGAACCGCCTCCGTACGCCGACGTGTACGGGCAGCGTACGGGCAGCCGATGCCCACGGGCAGTTCGCAGGCTGTGCCGGGCACCGCACTCCTGTCCGTGCCGCGCCGCGGCGTACCGTGCAGTTGTCCTGCTGCACGCGATCAACGGGGAGAGACGCATGGCCATCGACTACACCAAGCGGCCCCGGCCGGCCCCGGTCCCGGTTCCAGCCCCCGCTCCGGCCCCGGCACCCGCCTCGGCCCCGGCCTCCGCCATCAGTCTGGAGAAGGTGCAGGCGACTGCCCCTCGTCTCGTCAATCTGTACAAGAGCGCGCAGGTCTCGCTGGAGGCGAGTGGTCTGGCCGGGCAGCGGGCCGCCGTGTATCTCGTGCTGGATCGGTCCGGGAGCATGCGGAGGCACTTCAAGGACGGCAGCGTCCAGCATCTCGCCGAGCAGGCGCTGGGCTTGGCGGCGCACTTCGACGACGACGGGGTGGTGCCGGTCGTGTTCTTCTCGACGGGCATCGACGGCGTCGCCGAGGTCGGCCTCGACGACTACGAGGGGCGTATCAGCAGCCTGCACTCCCGTTACGGGCACATGGGTGCCACCAACTACCACGTGGCCATGCAGGCCGTCATCGACCACTACACGGCCTCGGGCGCGAGCGACCCCGCTCTGGTGCTCTTCCAGACCGACGGCGCGCCCTCCTCCCGGAGCGCTGCCGAGCGGCTGCTGTGCAGCGCCGCCCGGCTGCCGATCTTCTGGCAGTTCATCGGCTTCGGGAAGCCGGGCGGGGCGCAGTTCGCCTTCCTGCGGAAGCTGGACGAGCTGCCCGTCCCGGCGAAGCGCGTCGTGGACAACGCGGGCTTCTTCCCGGCCGGTACGGCGCCGCGCGCCGTACCGGACACGGAGCTCTACGCGGCGCTGATGAGCGAGTTCCCGGTCTGGCTGCGCAGCGCGCGGGCCGCCGGCATCGTGCGCTGAACGCCGTACGCACCCCGCTCAGGCCCCGGTCCGCTCCACGGGGATCCACAGCTCCGCGTCCGCCCGGCTCGCGTCCTGCGTCAGCCGGGTCCGGAGGATCTCGGGGCCCGGGCGGGCGCGGTAGGGGTTGGAGGGGAACCACTGGGTGAAGACGTCCCGCCACAGGTGCTGGAGCGCCTGCGGGAACGGGCCGGAGCTTTCGAAGACGGCCCAGGTGCCGGCGGGGACGGCGAGGGCGTCCATGTCGTCAGGGGCCTCGGACACCTCGGCGGCCGTCACCGCCCCGTGGTAGTAGTCGAGTTCGGTGCCCTCGGCCCGGCTCGGGTCGAGGTCGTCGCTCACGCCGACGATCCCTTCCGGCTGCTGGTCGGAGAGGGCGGCGATGCGCCCCGCCGTGTGCGGGTCGATGCCGCGGATGTGCTCGGCGATCACGGGGTTCATCCCCTCGTGGACCAGAGGGGCGCGGACCTTCTTGCCGACCACGCGGAACGCTTCCTTCTCCACGACCCGGTACCGCATGCTGCTGCTCCCCTCGACGACGAGCCGGAAGGACATCCGGGGCTGGGAGCACAGCGAGGCGCCGGTCCGCCGGGCCTCGCCGGGGCCGACGCCGTGCACGGACCGGAAGGCCCGCGCGAACGCCTCCCCCGAGCCGTAGCCGTAGCGCACGGCGATCTCCAGCAGCGTCCGCTCCCCGGCGAGCACCTCCGCGCCGGCGACGGTGAGCCGTCTGCGCCGGACGTACTCCGACAGCGGGATCCCCGCCAGCGCGGAGAACAGCCGGCGGAAGTGGTACTCCGACGTCACCGCGATCCGCGCCAGCTCGCTCACCTCGATCTGCTGATCGAGGTGCGACTCGACGTGTTCCAGGGCCTCGTTCAGCCGGTCCAGCACGCGGTCTCCTTCCCTTGCGTCACCCACCTTAGGAAGGATCGCGGTGCCGGACCCGGCATCCTGTGCCCGGTCCGATCGGGTACGGCCTCACCGGCGGCATCACCGCTCGTCCGTCAGTTCCGGCATCGCGCCCTTGGTCGCGCTCAGGTCGATGACGGCGAAGGCGGCGCCCTGGGAGTCGGTGAGGGCGGCGAAGCGGCCGAAGGGGCTGTCCATGGGGCCGAAGTGGAGCGTGCCGCCGTGTTCCCTCGCCTTGGCGACGGCCGCGTCGCAGTCGCCCACCGCGAAGAAGACCTGGATGTACGGCGGGATCTCCGGAGGGAACTCCTCGCCCATCGCCATCCGCCCGAGCACCGTCTCGCCGCCGAGGCCGAAGAGCTTGAAGTCGATCTCCTCGTCGTCGGTGTCCGCCTCGCCCTTCATGTGCTGCAGCCCGTAGGGGAAGACGGCGGGGAAGAAGGCGTCGGCCGTGGCGGGCTCGCGGGTGAAGACTTCGGCCCAGCAGTACGCGCCGGGTTCGCCTCGCTTCGCGAAGCCCTCGTGGGTGCCCGCCTGCCAGACGCCGAAGGTGACGCCGGAGGGGTCGCGGGCGAGGACCATGGTCCCGAATTCGCCGACGGTCATCGGTTCCATCAGCACTTCGCCGCCGGCCGCGCGGATCTTCCCCGCGGTGGCGGCGGCGTCGGGCGAGGCGAAGTACAGGCACCAGGCGGCCTGGCCCTCCTGGCCCGGCATGGGCGGGACGACGGCGGCCACGGCCTTTCCGTCCGAGTACGCCTCGGTGTAGTTGCCGAACTCCGTCGCGCTCTCGCCGAACGTCCATCCCAGGACGGCGCCGTAGAACTCCTTGGCCTTCTCGACGTCCGTGAACATCGCGTCGGCCCAGCACGGCATGCCCTCTGCTTGCGCTGCCATGGTCCGGCTCCTTCCAGCGATCAGCGAGCGATCCCCGAGCCTTCCCCCGGTGCCACGCTAATCACCCGCGACCGCGCCCGCACGGGGAGCGCGCAGGGCGATCAGCCCGACGACGGCCGCGGCGGCCACCGCGACCAGCCCGCACGCCAGGATTCCCGCCCGCGCCCCGTAGTGCTGGACGGCCCAGCCCACGACCGGGCCGCCGATGGGCGTGCCGCCCGTGTACACGAGCATGTACAGGCCCATGACGCGGCCGCGCATCGCGGGATCGGTGTGGAGCTGGACCAGGGAATTGGCCGTCGTGGAGAACGTCACGCTCAGTAGACCCACCAGCACCATCAGTGCGCCGAAGAGCCAGACGGACGGCGCGGCCGCCGTGACGGCCTCCAGGGCCCCGAAGGCGCCCGCCGTCCCCACCAGCACCACCGTGCGGCTGCTGCGCCGCCGCGCCGACATCAGGGCCCCGGCCAGGGCGCCGAGCCCGACCGCCGTCGTGAGGAAGCCGAATTCCTTCGCGCCGCCGTCGAAGACGTTGTACGCGAAGCCCGACAGCAGGGTGGGGAAGTTGAAGCCGAAGGTGCAGACGAAGCCGACCAGGACGATGGGGCGGACGAGCTCGGGGTGTTCCCGCACGTGCCGCAGACCCGCCCTGATCTGCCCCTTCTCGCGCGGCTGCGACGCCGTCGGCCGCAGCTCGCGGGCCCGTACGGCCAGCAGGGAGGCGATCACCGCGACGTAGGAGAGCGCGTTGAGGGCGAAGGCCCAGCCGCTGCCGATGACGACGATCAGCGGACCGGCGGCGGCGGGGCCGAGCAGCCGGGCGCTCTGGAAGTTCACCGCGCCCAGGCTGACGGCGTTGGCGACGCGCTCGGGGCCCACCATCTCGGGGACGAACGTCTGGATCGCGGGGTTGGCGAAGACGTTCATGAGGCCGAGCAGGAACGCGAAGACGTAGACGTGGGCGACCACGACGACGTCGGTGAGCGTCAGCACGGCCAGCGCCGCCGCGAACAGGCCCATGGCGCCCTGCGTCGTGAGCAGGATCCGCCGCTTCGGGTACCGGTCGGCCACCACGCCGCCGAAGAGCCCGAACAGCAGCACCGGCAGGAACTGCAGCGCCGTGGTCACGCCCACCGCGAACGTGCTGCCGGTGAGGTGGAAGACCAGCCAGTCCTGGGCGACGAACTGCATCCACGTACCGGAGTTCGAGATGAACTGGCCGAAGAAGAAGTAGCGGTAGTTGCGGACGGCGAGCGAGGCGAACATGCGGCTGCCCGGCTTCGCGGGCGCCGGTGCGGGGGCGGCCCCGGCGGGGCCGCCTCGGGACGGAGCGGTCATCGGAACCAGGCCTTCGTACTTCGTACTTCGTACTACGGGTCACGCGGTCGGATCGCTTCTCCGATTGCGCGTCTTACGCGTCGCGGCGGGCCAGGACCAGCAGGTAGGCGAGGCCCGGCAGCTCTCTGCGGACGGTCCGCACGGCGGTCACCGTGAAGCCGGCGCCGGCCAGCAGCTCCGTCGCCTCCCGCTCGGTGAACCAGCGCGACAGGCGGCCGTCCTCGGCGCGGTTCAGGACGCCCTCGGCGAGCTCTTCCGCGGTGGTGAACAGGCTGACGGCCAGCAGGCCGCCGGGGCGCAGCCGCTGCCGCACGTTCGCGAGGTAGGGCGCGTAGTCCTCCGGGGCCTGGTGGTGGAGCACGCCGTTGTCGACGGCGGCGTCGAAGACGCGGTCGTCCGCCAGGTCGGCGAAGTTGCCGACCTCGAAGGCGGCCGCGGCACCGTACCGGCGGGCGATGTCCTCCCAGTCGGGCAGCCGTACGAGGTCGACCGCGGTGACCCGGTGCCCGCGGGCGAGCAGGAGCTCCATGTCCCGGCCGCGGCCCGCCCCGATGTCGATGACGGAGCTGCCCGGCGCGAGCTCCGTGCAGAGCAGCGGCACCAGCTCCCGCATGGCGGGCTCCTCGCTCCAGGAGTCCGCGCCGTCCTCGTAGCGCCGGACGAACGCCTCGCGCAGCAGCTCGCGGTAGCCCGCGTGCTCCCCGGTTCCGGTGCCCGTGCCCGTGCCCGTGTGTGTACCCGTGTCCGTACCCGTCGTGCCCGTGCTCACAGACCGCCTCGCTTTCGTTTCGCCGTCACATTGGCTGTCACGTTCGCCGTCACGTTCGCCGTCCCGTCCGCGGTCATGTCCGCGGTCATGTCCGCCGTGGTCTCCGTGCCGGCCACCAGGGCCACGGTCGGCTTGCCCTTCGGGTGGACCTCGCTCTTCGGCGCCCACACGCGGCTCCCGGCCGGGACGTCGGCCGTCACCAGCGCGTGCGCGCCGACGAGGCTGTCGTCACCGATGCGCACGGGGCCGAGGACGGAGGCGCCCGCCCCCACCACGACACGGTCGCCGAGGGTGGGGTGGCGCCGCTCGCCCGGCAGCCGGTGCCGGTCCCGCCACCAGCCGATCGCTCCGATCGTGACCTGGTGGTAGAGGGTGACGTCGTCGCCGATCACGGCGTCCTCGCCGATGACCACGGCCGCGCCGTGGTCGATGAACAGCCGCCGCCCGACGCGCGCGCCCGGGTGGATGTCGACCCCGCCGGACAGGAAGCGTCCGGCGAGCGACAGCACGCGGGCCGTGACCCGGTGGCCCCGTGCGTGCAGAGCGCCGGCCGGGCGGTGCAGCCACAGGGCCGGCAGGAAGGGGGCGAGCAGCGCCTCGCCGCGGGTGCGCACAGCCGGGTCCCGGTCGGCGACGACCTGCAGGTCCTCGCGCAGGAGGCGCAGACAGCGGGGCAGGAACGTCATGCCGCCACCTCCGCGCTCCCGGCGCCGGTGACGCCCGCGCCCCGCATCGCCCGCGTGAACGCCGCCAGCTGGTCGGCGAGCTCCACGCAGCGCGCGTGCACCGGACCGGTCGCGTCCAGCACCCGCTGCTGTCCGCCGGCCGCGGGCGCGAAGTCCGCGGAGACCGTGCTGACCTGCATGGGCACCGCCCAGCCGCCGAGCGCCTTCACAACCTGGCGCAGCTGCTCGCAGGCGGTGGCCGAGCCGCGCGGGCCGCTGGCGTGCGACACCAGCCCGACCGCCTTGCCCGCGAAGGCGTCGGACGGCAGGAGGTCCACGGCGCTCTTCAGCAGCCCGGAGTACCCGGAGTGGTAGACGGGCGTCCCGAGGACGAGCGCGTCGCTGCCGAGCACCGCCTCGATGAACTCGCGTGCCTGGCCCACGGGGTGGGGGGCCTCGCTCCAGTAGTGGTCGGGGTGGCTGGGCGGCAGGCCGAGCACGGCGAGGTCCGCGAGCCCGCCGGCGAAGCCGCGCTGCTCCAGGAGGCCGCCGATGTGCCCGACGAGGGCGCGGGTGTGGGAACCCGCGCTCGGGCTTCCGGCGACGCACAGCGCGCGCGGCCGGGCGGTCACGACGCGCCTCCGGCCGGTGCGCCGTCCCCGGTGTCGCCGGCCACCGTCACCCGTACCAGGCCGTGCGCCTCCTCCGCCGCCTTCCGCGCCTCGGCGGCCGTCGCCGCCGTGGTGATGAGGAAGCCGAGCCGGTCGAAGTTGTTCCGGGCCGGGCGCACCTCCTGGCCGGGCCTGGCGTGCAGCATCACCTCGGCCGTGCCGGGGGCCTGCCGCGCCGCGTCCGCGTCGATGCCGGTGAGCACGCCGGAGACGGGTGCGGTGATCGCCCGGATGCAGCCCACGCCGTGCGCGGGCGAGGGCGAGGGGCTGCCGCCGAGGGCGAGGTCGACGACGTCGTGGTAGATGTTCCGCTCCAGGACGTAGTTGATCATCGTGGGGACGTAGCCGCCGATGAGCCGCCCGTTGATCTCGATGATCTGCGGCCCGTCCGGCCCGAGGACCACCTCGGTGTGGGTGTGCGCGCGGCGGATGCCGACGGCGGCGAGCGCGTCGGCGCACACGCGCACGACGGCCTCGCGCACGTCGTCGGCCAGGTCGGCGGGGAAGCAGCCGCCCAGCTCGACGGGGTGGGGCGCGGGGGCCAGCATGCGGTCCACGCAGCCGTACGGGGTGCTGACGCCGTCGACGGTCACCATCTCGCAGCTGACGACGGGGCCGGGGACGTACGCCTCCAGGAGCGCGACGCCGCTGCCGGCGACGCCGCGCCCGTACGAACGCGTCGCGGCGATGGCCTCGGCCAGGGCGGCGACCTCGGCGGCGCCGTTCGCGACCCCGACGTGGAGCGAGCCGAAGCCGTCGGCCGGCTTGACCACGACCGGGTAGCCGAGCTCCTCGGCCGCGGTCACGGCCTCCGCGACCGTCAGGGCCCGCCGGAAGGCCGGCTGCGGGACGCCCGCGGCGCCCAGGAGCTCGCGCACGGCGTGCTTGTCGCGCAGGCGCCGCATCACCTCCGTGCGCTCGAAGGGCAGGCCGAGGGCCTCGGCGACCTCCGCGGTGGCGGGCAGGTGGCCCTCGCTGAGGGCGAGCACGCCGTGCACGGGGTGCTTGCGGTGGAGCGAGCCGATGACGTCGAGGAGGCCTTCCGGGTCCGTGGTGGGGACGCCGGTGAGCAGCCGGGTCGGGGTCTTCAGCGCCTCCTCGCCGCCCTCCGCGGCGAGGTAGGGGTCGAGGGAGTGGGCCACGAAGGTCACTTCGTGGCCGAGCGCGACGGCCTCGCTCACGACCTTGAAACCGGCCGTCGGGGTCGTCTCGACCAGGACGAGGTGAGCCATCTCAGCGGCCCCCGGCGGTGGTTACGGGTGCTGCTGCCGGAGCTGCCGGAGCTGCCGGTATGCGGGTCATCACGTAGCGCGTCATCGTCCGAGCTGCTCCCATTCCTCGGGCGTCCCGGCGTCGGGAAGCACGGTGACGACCGTCGCCGAGGGCGGCAGGGCGGCGGCCGTCTCCTTGGCGGCGAGCCAGTTGGCGGCGGCCGAGCTGCCGATGCGCACGCCGGTGAGGTCGTGGAACTCGCCCATGGCGGCGAAGGCGCGCGGGTAGGAGACCGTGCGGTGCTCGACCTCGTCGTCGTGGAGCGTCACGAACGGCTGCCGGATGCCGTGCCCCATGCCGCCCGACCCCGCGTACTTGCGCTGCCCGTTGGGCGGCTGCTCGCTTCCGTACGGCAGCTCGGCGGGGGTGACGCCGACGGCCCGGACGGCGGGGAAGCGGGCGCGCAGCGCCCGCAGGACGCCGACGAGGGTGCCGCCGGTCCCGATGGACGCCACCCAGGCGTCCGGGACGCGGTCGCCGAGCTGAGCGACGAGCTCGGCGCCGGTGGTGCGCTCCTGCAGCAGCACGTTCGCGGGGTTGCGGTGCTGGTAGAGCAGGGTCCACTCGGGCTCGTCCGCGGCGATGCGCAGGGCCTCGCGCACCACGTCGAGGAAGCCGCGCTCCTTGTCGACGAGGTCGACACGCGCGCCGCGCCCGGCGAGGGTGTCGAGGAGGCTGCGGGGGCTCGCCGAGGACAGGACGAAGCGGGAGCGGATGCCGAGCTCGGCGCAGAGGTGGGAGAGGGCGTTGGCGAGGTTGCCGCCGGAGTACTCCAGGACGCGCAGCTCGTCCAGGGGCCGGTCGCCGTGCTGCTGCAGGGCGCTGCCGAGCAGGGCGTAGGCGACGCGGTCCTTGATGGAGCCGGCCGGGTTCTCCCACTCGCACTTGGCGAGCACGGTCGCGCCGCCGTCCGGGCCCGGCAGCTCGATCAGGGGCGTGTTCCCGAGCTCCAGCCCGAACTTCGCGTAGACCGGGTACCGGTCCTCCAGGGCCGCGTGGTCCACCGCGGCGCCGTTCAGGCTGCCGGGCGGGTAGGGCGCTTCCAGCGGTTCGGGACGGGAGAAGAGCGCTGAGGGGGGTGAGGGGGGTACGGGGTTGTTGATGTCGCCGGCCTTATCCACCGTCAGCCTCCCTGAGCGGTTAACAAGCAGAGCAATCCGCAGTGCCGTTCATTCGGCAGCACTACTTCGGGCAGGCGATCACCCTAGGCGGAGTGGCGACTTATGCCGGGGGGATTGTGATTGCCGCCACATTTACACGAAAAAGATGGCCGGTTACTTTCCCCGGGTACGGCGGGTAGTGCCAGGTGGACGAATGAACCGGATGGTCAAGTTCCGCTTTTCTCAAGGGAGTTGCATAAGGCGCGAGAGCAGCGCGCCGCCTCCCGCCGGACGTGATTTCCGGCCAGCTTCGGCACATTCCTATGTTTGGGGGCGGGGTAAGGATCCTTTTGCCTCAGCCCGCGAAAACCGGTTGATCAGCCGGTTTGTTTCCCGCGCGGTACGCACTCGGACTCACCCCGCGGACCCGTTTGAACGCCGTGCTGAAGCCGAAAGGATCGGCATAACCGACCCGGCGCGCGACGGACGCCAGCGTGGCCCCCGGCTCGCCGAGCAGGTCTGCCGCCAGCGTCATCCGCCACTCCGTGAGGTACGCCAGCGGCGGCTCCCCGAGCAGCTCGTGGAAGCGCTTGGCGAACGTGGAGCGCGACACGCCCGCGACCGCCGCCAGCGAGGCCAGCGTCCACGCCCGGTGCGGGGCCTCGTGCATCGCCCGCAGGACGGGGCCGACGACCTCGTCCCCCAGCGCCCTGTACCAGGCCGGCGGCGCCGCCTCGGGCCGGCCGAACCAGTCCCGCAGCGTGCACACCAGCAGCCAGTCCAGCAGCCGGTCCATCACGATCTGCCGCCCGGGCGGACCGGCGGTCAGCTGCGTCTCGAAGTACCCGCGCAGGGCCGTGCAGTCGTGGTCGTCGGGCACGACGAGCAGGGGCGGCAGCACCTGCAGCAGGCGGCGCGGCACCTCCCCCGGCACGCGGTAGGCCCCGGCCATCAGCACCGTCCGCCCGTCCGCGCCGGCGGGCGGGTCCACCACGCCCGCCGTGCCCTCCGTGCCTCCCATGCCTGCCGTACCTGCCGTGCCCGGCCCGCAGCAGGAGACCTCCCGCACCGGACCGGCGGGGCCGGCCTGCGGCGAGAACGGGTCGTCCGTGAAGACGAACGGCTCCGGGCCGCGCACGATCGCCGCCTCGCCCGCGGCCAGCCGCCGCGGCTCGCCCTCCGCGGGCACCAGCCAGCCCTCGCCGTGCAGCGGTATGCACAGGGTCAGGAAGGCGTCGTCGGTGAAGCGCAGGGCCCACGGCGGCGACAGCACCGCCCCTCCGAAGACCGCGCCGTTGGCGCGCACACCCCGCAACAGATCATCGAAAGGGTCCATGGGCGGCACGATATGCGGCGCGTGGAAGGCCGGTGCGCGGGTGGTTCGTACGCGCGGACATGCGCCCCGGACTGCCGCCCATGGTGGGTGCCCCGGCGGGCGGCTTGGCTGGACCCATGACGAACACGAACACGAGCACCACCACGAACACCACCACCACGACCACGGTCACGAGCACGGCCACGAGCACGAACTCCGCCGGGAACACGGCCCCCCGCCACGACGTCCTGGTCCTCGGCGCCACCGGCAAGACCGGCCGCCGGGTGGTCCGTACCCTCCGCGCCGCCGGGGTCGCCGTCCGCGCCGCCTCCCGTTCCGGCGAGGTCCGCTTCGACTGGACGGAGCCGGGGACGTGGGCCGCGGCCCTCAAGGGCGCCTCGGCCGTCTATCTCATCGCTCCCGACGAGGGGTACGAGGCCGTGCCCGGCTTCGTGCGGCAGGCCGTCGAGGCGGGGGTGGGGCGCTTCGTCGTCCTGTCCGGGCGGGGCATCGAGCACGTCGGGCCGGACTTCGGGCAGGGCATGGCCGTGGCCGAGGAGGCGGTGCGCGGCTCCGGGGCCGAGTGGGCGGTCGTCCGGGCGAACAACTTCCTCCAGAACTTCAGCGAGGACCTGTGGTGGCAGCCGCTGCGCGAGGGCCGGCTGGCGCTGCCGATGGGGGAGGTGCCCGAGCCCTTCGTGGACGCGGACGACATCGCCGAGGTGGCGGCGAAGCTGCTCACCCGCGACAGCTCCGAGCACACCGACGAGGTCCACGAGCTCTCCGGGCCGCGCGCGCTGACCTTCGGCGAGGCCGTCGCGACGGTGGCCCGCGCCACGGGGCGGGAGATCGCGTACGTGGAACTGACACCGGAGGAGTACCACGCCGAACTGCTGGCGGCCGGCTTCCCCGAGGCCGTGGCGAAGGCCTTCGACGCCCTCTTCGCCCTGCACCGCGCGGGGCACACGGCCGAGCCGGTCGACGGGGTGCGCCGCGTCCTCGGCCGCGAGCCGGCCGGCTTCGATGCGTACGCCACGAAAATCGCCGCCACCGGGGCGTGGGCGCCGGTTGAATGACCGTGATCACCGGCGGCCGGCGGGCCCGCGGCCCGGCCGGCCGCCGGTACCCCACGCTCCCGGAGGAGTCGCATGGTCAGCAGTCAGGCGCTGGCGGGCATGGCCGCCGTAGCCCTCGGCATGGTCCTCACACCCGGCCCCAACATGATGTATCTGGTGTCCCGTTCGATCACCCAGGGACGAAGAGCCGGGCTCGTCTCCCTGCTGGGCGTCGCCGCGGGCTTCTTCGTCTACCTGCTGGCCGCCGTCGCCGGCATCGCCACGCTCTTCAGTCTCGTGCCCGCCGTCTACACGGGCCTCAAACTGGCGGGCGCCGCCTATCTGGCCTATCTCGCGTGGCAGGCCCTCAAGCCCGGCGGGGTCTCCGCGTTCGACCCGAAGCCGCTGCCGGCGGACCCGGCACGCAAGCTCTTCACGATGGGGCTGGTCACCAACCTCCTCAACCCGAAGATCGCGATCCTCTACGTGTCCGTGCTGCCGCAGTTCGTCGACCCCGACCGGGGTTCGGTGGCCGGGCAGAGCCTCGCGCTGGGCCTGACGCAGATCGTCATCGGGGTCACCGTCAACGGCCTGATCGCGATGAGCGCCGGCTCCATCTCCGGCTTTCTGCGGCGCCGCCCGCGCTGGCTGAAGATGCAGCGCTACGTCATGGGCACCGTGCTGGCGGGCATCTCGGTACGGGTCGCGACGACCTGAGCGGCGTGTGGAGACCGTTCACCACCTGCGGCCCCAAGTGTGTGTACGCCTCCCCTCCTCCGCGGCGCCCCCGCGGCGGCATCGTGACGGTGCAGCCGGCTGCGGCTGCCGTGGTGCGAGGCATAAGGGGGAGTGCCGTGGACAAGGCGGCGACGGCGATGGTGACGGGACCGTGGCGCGGGGGGCGGTTCCCGGCGCCGGGCGGGCCGGGGCCCGGCCCGGCGGCCCGGCCACCCGGCGGGCCGGGGGTGCCCGACGACCTCGTCGCCGAGATGGCCGACGTGCTGTTCCGGTCGCTGCGCCGCAGCGACCAGCGCAGCAAGGGCGAGCAGTACCTGCACGGGCTGCTCGCCGCGAACGGCCGCAAGACCATCCAGAACATCGCCGGTGCCGTCGGCGCGCCCGGCGGCCAGCAGAGCCTGCACCACTTCATCTGCAGCTCCACCTGGCACTGGAACCCGTTGCGCGAGGCCCTCGCCCAGTACGTGGAGAGCATCTCGCCCGCCCGCGCCTGGGTCGTGCGGCAGCTGATCATCCCCAAGCGGGGCGAGCACTCGGTGGGCGTGCGCCGGCAGTTCGACCCCGAGCTGGGCGAGACGGTCAACGCGCAGCGCGCGTTCGGGGTGTGGCTCGCCTCCGGGGCGATGACCGTGCCCGTGCACTGGCGGCTCTTCCTGCCCGGCGGGGCCGGCGGCGCCGAGGGGGCCGGGGGGACCGACGAGCAGGGCGCCGGCATCCCGGCGTCGGCGCTGCGCGAGGAGACCACGGACGAGAGCGCGACGGGCACGGTCCTCGACGACCTGCGGAAGTGGAGGCTGCCGCGCCGGCCGGTCGTGCTGGACGTGCCCACCACGCGGGTCGGGCCCGCGGTGCGGCGCTTCGCCGACGCGGGCCTGCCGGTGCTGGCGCGCGTGTGCGGCACGGCGCGCCTGGTCGTGGCCGACCCCGCGCTGCCGGGCCACGGCCTGGGGCCCGTCCCCGCGCTGCGGATCCTGCAGGGCGTACGGGGCCTGCGCCGCCGGATCGCGGGGGCGGGGCTGGTGGCGGCGGTTCCGGTGGCGCTGCCCGTGGGGCCCGCGCGGCTGTCGGCGGGCGGGCAGCGGCCCGGGCTGCTGCTGGGCGAGTGGCGCGACCCGCAGGGGGCGCCCGAGCGGATCTGGCTGACGGACATGGTCCGCACGCCGGTCGGCGAGCTGGCGCGGCTGGCCCGGCTCGCCGACGACACGGCGGCGGACTGCGAGGAGGTCGGCGCGCGCGTGGGTCTGCGCGACTTCAAGGGCCGTTCCTTCCCCGGCTGGCACCGCCACATGACCCTGTCCTCGGCGGCTTACGCGGTCGCGTCCCTGTCCTCCGCGTACGCCCTGACGGGCGAGGCGCTGTACGCCTGACGACGGGGCCCCGCCAGGTCGCGGCCACCCGGCCGCTACGCCCCGCCCTCCGGCCGCCGGCTCAGCAGGTGGCGCGTGCGCTGCAGGCGCAGGGCCAGCTGGATCTCCAGGGCGCGGTCCGGTTTCTGCCAGGCGGGGCCGAGGAGTTCCGTGATGCGTTCCAGGCGCCGGTAGACGGTGTTGGGGTGCACGTGCAGGACGTCGGCGGCGGCCGTCGCGCTGCTGCCGGAGGCGAAGTAGACCTCCAGGGTGTGGGTGAGCTCGGTCAGGCGGAGCATGTCGTACTCGAGGACGGGCCCGAGCGCGGACTGCACGAAGCCGTCGACGTCGTGGTCCTCGGCGAGCAGCACGCCGAGGAAGCCCAGTTCGGCGGGGGAGGCGTAGCCGCCGGTGTCGCCGAGGGCGGTGAGCGCGTCCACGCAGCGCAGGGCCTCCTGGTAGGCCTGGTGGACGGCGCTGTCGCCCGTGACCGGGCCCGCGGCCCCGACCGTCACCGGGTGCTGCAGGAGCGGGGTGAGCTCCTCGGAGACGGCCTTGGCGGTGGCCCCGGCGTCGCTGCCGGGCAGCAGGAGCACGATGCTGCCGTCGAGGACGCTCTTGAGGCCGGACATCCGGTAGGCGTACGAGGAGGCCCACACGACGGCCCTGCCCTGGGGCCCGCCCTCGGGCCGGGCGACGACCACGACGTGCGGCTGGGCGAGGTCGACCGTCAGCCGCCGGGCGCGGTCGGCGAGGCGTGCGGAGAGCCGGCGGCCGGAGAGGAGTTCGTCGAAGAGCTCGTCGCGGACCTGGCCCTCGACGAGGGCGGTGTTGCGCTGGATGAGCAGGAGCGTCGCGCAGACCTGGGCGGTCGAGTGCAGCAGGCGCACTTCCTTGTCGGTGGGCGGCTGCGCGGGGACGAGGACGAGCGCCCCGAGCGCCTCGGACCCGGCCGCGGCGGAGGCGACCCAGGCGCGTTCCCCGGCCCGGACGGGCGCCCGCCCGGCGTGGGCGTCGAGAAGGGCCTTGGCGATGCCGGCCTCGTCGAGCGCGGGCGGGGGCGGGTCGCCGGCGACGGCCAGGGTGCGCCCGTCGGCGTCGCGGACGATCAGCGCGCCGTCGAGGACGGCCGCGGCCTCGGCGGCGACGGCGGGCAGGTCGCAGCCGTCGAGGACGAGGTCGATGAGCCGGCTGCGCACGTCCGCGAGGCGCCGCTCGGTGGTCAGGTAGGTGCGGGCGCGCGAGCTGTCCAGCTCCAGCTCGGTGACCTCGGCGCGGGTGCGCTCCAGCAGCCGCGCCTTCTCGATGGCGACGGCCGCGAGGTCGGCGAGCGAGCGCATCAGCCCGATCTCGTCGGGCGCGAAGTGCCGGATCTTGCGGTTGGCGCCGTAGAGCGTGCCGAAGACGGAGTCGCCGTGCTGCAGGGGCACGGACATGATGGCGTGCAGGCCTTCGGCCCGGACGACCTCGTCGATCTCCTCGGAGTGGGGGATGCGGTCGTCGGTGAGGTAGTCGGCGGTCCACGAGGGCGCGGCCCGCCCGCTGACGACGCCGCCGAGGCCGTGGCCGCCGGCCACGCGCAGGCCCACGTTGAGGGCGGTGGTGTCGCCGTCGGAGGCGCGGATGCAGGAGCTCTCGCCGTCGGGGTCGAGGAGGCCGATGTAGGCCATGTCGAAGTTGAGGAGGCGGCGCGCCCGGCGCGAGATGACCTTGAGGAGGGTGTCCAGGTCGTAGGGGAGGGTGAGGTCGCGGGCGGTGTCGACGAGGGCGGTGAGACCGGCCTCGCGCTGTTCGTGCCGGCCGAAGAGCGAGTGGACGCCGAGGGCGAGTTCCGTGGCCTGTTCGAGCTCGGCGAGGGCGGAGCCGTCGAGGCCGCTGCGGCGCGCGTCGCGCACGAGGGCCTCGAAGCGGCCGGGCGCGGCCTCTTCGGCGAGCAGTCGGAGCACGGTGATCGCACTTGCCGTGGTGGAGTGCACGGCGCGAGTCATCTCCGTACCCCCAGAGTCGTCTCTCAGGACTCTTCGGACGAAGCGTCCCCCCGCGAGTGAACGTAAGCGGATTGGACTGGACCAGTCAACTTTGCCCGCCCTTGGGTGTCCACCGTTCACAACCCTGCCCACCTCACGCGGTGATCCGTCCACCTTCCCCTGACCTGCGGTTTCCGCAAGGGTTGACGACGCGTGGCGCGCGCCGCAGCGGGCGCGCGCCGTTCTGACTGGGGGGACGAAATGCAGGAAACCGGACAGTTGAGATGGGCGGATCAGGCAGAGCAGAACGAACAGGCGCAGCTGCAGAGCTACGTGCGCTCGCTCCGGCGCAGCGCGGAGTCGCTGCACCGGCCGGACCGCCCGGACGTCTTCACCCTGGACGGCCGGGAGTGGGACCTGCTGGACGGCGTGTTCGCGCCGCCGTTCTCCGCGTCGACGGGCGTGGCCATGGAGCTGCTCGCGGCGGAGCAAGGGAAGCAGGGGACGCAGGGGACGCAGGGGACGCAGGGGGCCGCCGCGGGGAGGCGCCGGTCGCTGCTGGAGATCGGCTGCGGCACCGGCGTCATCGCCGTGACCGCCGCCCTGACCGGCCACGACCGGGTGGTCGCCTCCGACATCAGCCCGCAGGCCGCCCGCAACACCGCCCTGAACGCCGCCCGGCACGGCGTCGCCGACCGCGTCCGCACGCTCTGCGGCGACCTGTTCGCCCCGCTCGGTGAGCACGAGCGCTTCGACACCGTCTACTGGCACTCCAACTTCGTCAAGGCGCCCGCGCACTACGTCTACGGCTCGATGCACGAGCGCGCCTACGTCGACGCCGGGTACGCCGCCCACCGCCGCTACCTGGCCGGCGCGCACGACCACCTGGCCC
Source organism: Streptomyces sp. URMC 124 (assembly GCF_051386455.1). Lineage (NCBI taxonomy): Bacteria > Bacillati > Actinomycetota > Actinomycetes > Kitasatosporales > Streptomycetaceae > Streptomyces > Streptomyces sp. URMC 124. The sequence continues at coordinate 10,463 of NZ_JBPQTS010000067.1, read as the reverse complement.
CCGGCGGACGGGTCCTGCTGCACTTCAGCGACCGCGGCGACGTGCTCGGCCTGCGCCGCACGGCCCGCGAGTGCGGGCGCGGGCTGCGGGTCCTGCGCAGCCTGAGGGTCCGGGAGGGGCGGGAGACGGTGGAACACATGCTCATCGAAGTGACGGCGGCGCGCGCGGTGCTGAGACCGGCGGCGTAGGCCACCCGCCAGCCCTCCGGGCGCCCGTACCCGAACCACACAGCACTCTTCTCACGGACATCACTGTGCGCACTCTGCTCGTCGACAACTACGACTCCTTCACCTACAACCTGTTCCACTACCTGGCCCGCGTGAACGGGCGGCCGCCGGAGGTCGTCCGCAACGACGACCCGGACTGGCACCCCGGCCGCCTCGCGGAGTTCGACAACGTCGTCCTCTCCCCCGGTCCCGGCACCCCGCTGCGCGACGCCGACTTCGGCATCTGCCGCGCCATCGCCGAGCACACCGACCTGCCGCTGCTGGGCGTGTGCCTGGGGCACCAGGGCATCGGCATGCTGCACGGCGCGACCGTGGGCCGCGCCCCGCGCCCGCACCACGGCCGCACCTCTCCCGTCCTGCACGACGGCACCGGCCTCTTCGCCGGCCTGCCCTCGCCGTTCGAGGTCGTGCGCTACCACTCCCTCGCCGTGACCGACCTGCCCGGCGCGCTGAAGGCCACGGCCCGGACCCCCGACGGAGTGCTGATGGGCCTGGAGCACCGGGAACGGCCGCAGTGGGGCGTGCAGTTCCACCCCGAGTCGGCGGGCAGTCAGTACGGCATCGAGCTGCTGGCCAACTTCCGCAGGCTGACGCGGGAGCGGCGCCCGGCGGCCCGGACCGCGGTGCGGCTCGCCGGGCCCCGGCCGGCGCCCCCGGAACCGCAACAGGACGCCCACCCCCGCCGCGCCCTGCGCGTCCTCGTCGAGCAGTTGCCCACCCGCTGGGACGACGAGACCGTCCACGCCCGCCTCTTCGGCGGCGATCCGCACACCTTCTGGCTGGACAGCAGCCGCCGCGACGGGGAGCTGGGCCGCTTCTCCTTCATGGGGGACGCCTCGGGGCCGCTCGCGCGCGTCGCGAAGGCCGACGTGTGGAGCTCGACGGTCACCGTGCGCTCCGCCGGGGGCGCCCGCACCGACATCGTCTCGGGCGCGTTCCTGGAGTGGCTCGACCGGGACCTCGCCGCCACGCGCGCGAGCGTCCCGGAGCTGCCGTTCGACTTCGCGCTGGGCTGGGTCGGCTACCTGGGCTACGAGCTGAAGGCCGAGTGCGGCAGCCGGGCCGTGCACCGCTCCGAGGAGCCGGACGCGTACATGGTCTTCGCCGACCGGGCCGTCGTCCTCGACCATGCGACCGGCACCACCTACCTCCTGGCCCTCGCCGAGGACGGCACGGAAACCGGGGACGAAACCGGGGACGAAACCGGAGCCGACCGAGGCGACGAGCGCTCCGCCCGCGCCTGGCTCGCCGCGACCGCCCGCCGCCTCACCGCCCTGGCCGGCGAGCGGACCCCGTACGCCGGCCCGCCGGCACCCCTGGCGGAGGCCCGCCTGCGCCACGACCGCTCCGCCTACCTGGGCCTGATCGACGAGTGCCTGGAGGAGATCGCGGCGGGCGAGACGTACGAGGTGTGCCTGACGAACATGGCCGAGGCGCGGGGCGATCTCGACCCCTGGCGGGGCTACCAGTACCTGCGCCGCTTCAGCCCGGCCCCGTTCGGCGCGCTGCTGCGCTTCGGCGAGCTGTCGGTGCTGAGCACCTCGCCCGAGCGGTTCCTGCGCGTCGGCGCGGACGGCACGGCCGAGTCGCGGCCCATCAAGGGCACCCGCCCGCGCGGGGCCACGGAGGAGGAGGACGCGGCGCTGCGCGCCGAGCTGCTCGGCCACGAGAAGGACCGCGCCGAGAACCTGATGATCGTCGACCTGGTCCGCAACGACCTGGGCCGCTGCGCCGAGACCGGCAGCGTGGACGCGTCCGACAGCTTCCGGGTGGAGACGTACGCGACGGTGCACCAGCTGGTGAGCACCGTGCGGGCCGCGCTCCGCCCGGAGGTGTCGGCCGTGGAGTGCGTCCGCACCGCCTTCCCCGGCGGCTCGATGACCGGCGCGCCGAAGCTGCGCACCATGCGCATCATCGACCACCTGGAGAACGGGCCGCGCGGCGTCTACTCCGGCGCCCTCGGCTACTTCTCCCTGACCGGGGCCGCCGACCTCAGCATCGTCATCCGCACGGCCGTCGTCACCCCCGGCCGGGTCCGCTACGGGGTGGGCGGCGCGATCGTCGACCTCTCCGACGCGGCGGAGGAGTTCGAGGAGACCGTGGTGAAGGCGGCCCCGCTGCTGGCGCTGACGGCGCCGAGCAGCTCGCTCCAGCGCAAGGACCGCAGTGCCACCGCGCGGTCGGCCAGCTCGCGCGTGGTGTGCGCGTAACCGGCGCCGAGGATCTCCAGCGAGTCCAGGACCCGGGCGGCGGCGCGGCCCCGCCCGGTGACGGCGTCGCCGCGCGGGTTGCCGCGCTCGGCGACGGCCTCCAGGGTCGCCGGGCTCATGGTGGTGATGGTGTCCCAGACGACGAGCTCGTCCACGTAGCGGGTGTCGGGGACGCCCGGGGTCCGTACGGCGGTGTCCGTCCAGCGCATCCGGTGCGGGCGGGCGCCGTGGGCGGCGAGCTCGCGCCAGCCGGGCCCGGCCAGCAGCTGCTCGTGGCAGTGGAAGACGAGCCGCGCCGAGGCGAGCGCCGCCTCGCCGCGCATCACCTGCGCCGCCGCCGACGAGGAACGGCACAGCCGCTCGTCGAAGGCGGCGTCGACGGGCGCGAGCGGCACCGAGACGACGGCCTGGAGGGCGGAGAGGTCGCGCCCCGCGCGGCGGGCGCGGCGCAGGCCCTCCAGCCAGGCGGCGGCCGCCAGGTCGTACTGCGCCGGCGAGAGCACGGGGCCGATGTCCACGCCGACGCCCTCGGCGAGGCAGTCGGCGGCCGCGGCCAGGCCCTCGGGGCCGGCGGGCAGGGAGACCAGGGCGTTGGGACGGTCGACGGCGCGCCACAGGCGCAGCGCCGTCGCCGTGTCCGCGGCGGGGCCGACCTCGACCGCGACGTGGCCGTCGCGGCCGCCGGTGCGCTCGTGGACGGACAGCAGCACGTCGCAGGCGCGCCGGGCCTCGGCGGCCAGCAGCGCCTCGGCGGCCGGTCCGGCCTCGCGCGCGGGGCGGCCCGCCCGCGGGGCGCGGGCGCGCCGGCGCAGGGAGCGGGTGAGGGGCTCGGGCCCCAGGGCCAGGCCGGTGATCAGCCCGTCGTCGACGAGCCGGGCGAGCCGGCGCGGGTTGGGCTCGTGCCATCCGGCACCGTCCAGCCAGCGCGAGACGCCCTCGTCCGCCAGCAGGCTGATGACGCCCGCGCCGCACACCTTGTCACTCCTTGCCCTGCCGGATTCCCGGCAGCTTCACCTTTCCCGCAGCATCACCATCGCTGCTGCGGCACATGCGTCGCGGCATCCCGTCCCCGCAGCATCCGCGCCAGGCCGCGCCGCTCGATGCACGCCGCGGAATCCTCGGCGGAAATGCCGTACCAGTCAAGGAAGCTGAGGGTGCGTCGCGCGTCGTCGTGGCGCAGGTCATCCCGGGCGCCGTCCGCCGGCCCTGCCGGGGTTACCGTCGGCACCCCGCCGAGCGCACCGAGTGCGTCCTCCGGCAGCGCGACGGCCGCGCCCGGCGCGGCGAGTTCCGCGAGCCCGGAGAGAATGTCACTTTCGCCGGAGCGCAGCGGCGGACCGCCCAGGGACCAGACGGGACGGGGCTCGCGCGCACCGGCCGCGGCCAGGGCCCGCCAGCGCGGCGAGGCGAGGAAATCGCGGTGCGCCCGCCGGACGAGCCGGGCGGTGGCGAGCCCGGCCCGGCCGCGCAGGGCCGCCGTCTCGTGCCCGCCGACCGCGTCCAGCCTGCCGTCGACGACGGCGTCGATCCGGCGCACGGGCACCGAGGCGGCGGTGTGCAGGCCGGAGAGGTCCAGCCCGGCGGCGCGGGCGCGCTCCAGGCCGGCGCGGAAGGCGTCGAGGACCCGCCCGTAGCGGGCGGCCGAGCCGATCCACGCCACGTGCACGCCGATGCCCTCGGCCAGCATGTCCGCCACCGCGGGCAGGGCCCGGGGCGCTGCCGGCACGCACACCAGCAGGTCGGGGCGGGCGACGAGGCCGTGCAGGACGCGGGCCTCGCCCAGCAGCGCGGCGGCGTCGCCGGCGCCGGGCACGGTGAGCTCGGCGGAGACCGCGCCGCCGCCCGCGGAGGACAGCGCGGCGCAGGCCCGGCGCAGCTCCTCCGTGGTGACGTGCGGGCCGCAGGCGAGCCCGGTGACCTGCCGGTCGTGGACGAGTCGCCGCAACACGCCGGGGCCGAGCCGGACGCGGCCGGCGTCCTCGACCCACACGGACACGGCTGGATGATCCCGGCGGTCCGGGCCGTCCCGGCGGTCCCGGCCATCCCGGTGGTCCCGGCTATCCCGGTGGTCCCGACCATCCCGGTGGTCCCGACCATCCCGGCCATCCCGGCCATCCCGGCGGTCCCGGCGGTCCCGGCGGTCCGGACGGTCCGAGCGGTCCGGACGGTCCGAGCGGTCCGGACGGTCCGAGCGGTCCGGACGGTCCGAGCGGTCCGAGCGGTCCGGGGCCGGCGCGCCGGCGCGGACCGGTCGGTCAAGAGTCGCGGTCGCAGTCGCGGGCACGGTCGTGGTCGCAGCCGCAGCCGCAGGCACGGCCGCGGTCACGGGCACGGACACGGGCACGGCCGCAGGCACAGCCGCGGTCACGGGCACGGGCACGGTCAGGGGTCCTGTCATGGACCGGAACTCTGCGGCCAACGGAAGTTCCCCGGCAATCCCGTGGCACGCAATCGTCAGGAATTCACGGGAATGTCAGCTCCCCCAATTCCCGTACCTGACAACTCCTTTGCTATCTGACAGCAACGCGATACGCGCTTGGCCGCGCCGCCCGCCGCCTTCCACCATCACTTCCCGAATCACCGCAGAACACCGAACCCTCGGGGGAGAACGTGATGGAAAAGCCCATGACGGCGCCGGGTCTCGTGACGCGGAGCAACCGCGTGGACTCCTGGAAGGTCAGCGCGCAGATGCCCGTGCAGTACGAGATCCAGGTGTGCGACGACGCCTTCGGACTCGGCAACACCGCGCTGCTCGGCCACGCGGGGCAGCGGCCCGAGCGGGTCCGCCGCTTCGTCGTCGTCGACGCCAACGTCCTCGCGCTGCACGGCGACCGCATCCGCAGCTACTTCGAGCACCACCGCGTGGAGTACGCGCTGCACGCCGTGCAGGCGGACGAGACCGTCAAGAGCCTGGACACCGCCACGGAGATCGTGCGCGCCCTGGACGCCTTCGGCATCGACCGGCGGCGCGAGCCGATCGTCGTGATCGGCGGCGGCGTGCTGATGGACATCGTGGGCCTGGTCGCCAACCTCTACCGCCGCGGCACGCCCGTCGTCCGCGTCCCCACCACGCTCATCGGCCTCGTGGACGCCGGCGTCGGGGTCAAGACCGGCGTGAACTTCAACAACCACAAGAACCGCCTGGGCACCTACTTCGCGTCCTCCCTCACCCTCCTCGACCGCTCCCTCCTGGTCTCCGTCGACCGCCGGCACATCGCCAACGGCCTCGCCGAGATCCTCAAGATGGCCCTGATCAAGGACGCGCGCCTGTTCGACCTGCTGGAGGAGTACGGCCCGCGCCTGCTGGACGAGAAGTTCCAGGGCACAACCCCCGCCCTGGAGCGCGCCGCGACCGAGGTCGTCCAGCGCGCCATCCACGGGATGCTGGAGGAGCTCCAGCCCAACCTGTGGGAGACCGAGCTGGAGCGCGTCGTCGACTACGGGCACACCTTCAGCCCCACCGTCGAGATGCACGCGCTGCCCGCCCTGCTGCACGGCGAGGCGGTGTGCGTCGACATGGCGCTCACCACCGTCCTCGGCTGGCGCCGCGGCCTGGTCACCACCGGGCAGCGCGACCGCGTCCTGGCCGTCATGCGCTCCCTCGAACTGCCCAGCTGGAACGCCCTGCTGGAGCCGGGCCTGCTGGCCGAGGCGCTGGCCGACACGGTGCGCCACCGCGACGGTCAGCAGCGGCTGCCGCTCCCGGCCGGCATCGGCGAGGCCGTCTTCGTCAACGACGTCACCGAGGACGAGCTCGCGGTCGCCGTCGAGGACCTGCGCCGCCTGGGCAGCGCGCGGGAGGCCGTCCGTGTCTGACGTCACCGAGGCCGCGGCCCTCGTCGCCGACGTCTCCGGCGCCGCCGACATCCACGGCGTGCACGGCGCGGCCGGCCTGACCCACTGGAAGTGCCTGGCGACCCGCCGCGACCTGCGCGGCGACTGGGAAGCCGTGGAGTGGGCCAGCATCCCGCCCGGCGGCGTGAGCGGCGAACACCGCCACACCCGCACCGAGGAGATCTACTTCATCCTCTCCGGCCGCGGCGAGTTCCTGCTGAACGGCACCGCGCACCCCGCCCGCCCGGGCTCCCTGCTGCTCACCGGGACCGGCGCCGTGCACGGCCTGCGGAACACCGGCGAAGGCCACCTGGACTGGCTCGTCATCGAAATGCTCGCACCCCCCACGGCCGATGCGCTGCGGGGCGACACGCCGCGCGCGGCGGAGGAGAAGCACGTGAACGCCGAACTGCACGACCTGCGCGCCGAGGGCTCCGTCGACCCGGGCCGGGTCTTCACCGGCCCGCTGCGCACCGTCGAGATCGACGCGCTGGAGCCGAGCGCCACGCGCACGCTGGCCTCGCGCGGCGCCGAGCACACCGTCTTCGTGCTCTCCGGCTCCGGCTGGGCGGCCTCGGGCGGCACGACCGTCGAGCTCACCCCCGGCACCGCCCTGACGCTGCCGCTGGGCGCCGGCGCCGAGATCGCCGCCAACCACGACGGCATGGAGTTCTTCCACGCCGAGCTCGCCGTCCCGGCGCGGACGACGGCCGGCGCCGTCCCGGCCGCCGGGGAGGCGCGGTGATCGTCCAGCGCGCGGACGCCTCCGCCCGCTTCCTGAGCGCCGCGGGACCCTCGGCCGAGTGGGCCTGCCTGGCCCGGCGCGGCATGCTCCACAGCGAGTGCGAGGCCGTCGACCTGCTGCGGCTCGGGCCGGGCGCGACCGTCGCCCACCGCCCCGCCGAGGGCGTCGAGCAGGCCCTGTACGTCCTGGCCGGCCGCGGCGAGGCCACCTCGGGCGGCACCACCCGCGCCGTGCACGCGGGCGAGCTGCTGCTCGCGCCGCACGACTGCCACGTGACCGTACGGGCCCTGGAGGCGGGCCTGGAGCTGCTGACCGTACGCGTCCTGCCCGCGCGGACCACCGGCCGGCTGCCCGCGCGGATCCCGGAGTTGCCGGAGGAGCAGCGCATGGAGTGCGTGCGATGACCGGCGACCACTCCCCCACCCACACCGACACCGACACCGACAAGAGGAGCGGGAACGTCATGAGCAAGGTGACCCGGCGGGGCTTCCTCGCCCGGACCGGCGGCGTGGCCGGCGCGGCGGTCGGCGCGGCGGCCGTCCCGGGCCTGCTCGGCGGCGCCACCGCCGTCGCCGCCGACAAGGGCGCGGTGGGCCGCCTGTCCCTGGGCACCGACCTCGTCACCGTGGGGCGCGGCGAGGCCCGCTACGGCGACCTGATCACCGGCTTCAACCAGCGCTGGGTCGGCAGGCCCGACGCCGTGCGGCTGCCCACGACCACCGAGCACGTCGTCAGGGCCGTCCAGGAGGCGGTCGACGGGAAGAAGACGCTCACCGTGCGCGGCGGCGGGCACGGCTTCGAGGACTTCGTCTTCCGGCCCGACGTCGAGGTCGTCCTCGACATGACCCTGATGGACGCCGTCTACTTCGACACCGACCGCAAGGCGTTCGCCGTCGAGGCGGGCGCGACCCTGCTGGACGTCTACGAGACGCTCTACGAGGGCTGGGGCGTCGTCATCCCGGGCGGCGTCTGCTACGCCGTGGGCATCGGCGGGCACGCCTCGGGCGGCGGCTACGGCATGCTCTCGCGCAAGCACGGCCTGGTCGTGGACCACCTGTACGCGGTCGAGGTCGTCACCGTCGACGCCTCGGGCAAGGCGAGGGCGGTCGTCGCGACGCGCGAGGAGAACGACCCGAACCGCGACCTGTGGTGGGGCTACGCGGGCGGCGGCGGGGGCAACTTCGGCGTCATCACCCGCTACTGGTTCCGCTCGCCCGGCGCCACCGGCTCCGACCCCTCGAAGCTGCTGCCGAACCCGCCGGCCGAGGTGCTCGTCACGGCCGCCTCCTGGCCGTGGGAGAAGGTCACCCAGCGCGGCTTCACCGACTTCGTGAAGTTCTACGGCGAGTGGCACGAGAAGAACAGCGGCGCGAACTCCCCCTACGCGGGCCTGTGCAGCTGGCTGTTCCTCAACCACAAGGCCTCGGGCGCGCTCGGCATGCTGCTGCAGATGGACGGCGGCGTGCCGGACGCCGAGAAGCTCGTCGACGACTTCCTCCACGGCCTGAACAAGGCCCTGGGCGTCGCGCACCAGGAGCTCGGCGAACAGGTCGGCGAGCTGCGCCCCATGCCGGAGTTCGCCAGCACCAAGCGGCTGCCGTGGCTGAAGGCCACCCGCTACATCGGCACCAGCAGCGAGCTGCAGACCAATCCCACCTTCCGCGGCGAGCACAAGTCCGCGTACATGAAGAAGGGGTTCCCGGAGCACCAAATCGCCGCGATCTGGAAGCACCTCACGCGCGGCGACTACGCCAACAAGTACGGCGGTCTCGTCGCCACGTCGTTCGGCGGCCGCATCAACGAGGTTGCCCCCGACGCGACGCCCGTGGCCCAGCGCAGCTCGGTCCTCAAACTGCTCTACCAGACGTACTGGACCGACCCGGCGGACGACGCGAAGAACCAGGCGTGGCTGCGCGAGTTCTACCGCGACATGTACGCGGAGACCGGCGGCGTGCCCGTGCCGAACGCCGTCACGGACGGCTGCTACGTCAACTACGCGGACAGCGACATCGGCGATCCGACGCTCAACACCTCGGACGTCCCCTGGTACCGCCTCTACTACAAGGACAACTACGCCCGCCTGCAGCAGGTGAAGGCCAAGTACGACCCGAAGAACGTCTTCCGGCACCGCCAGTCGGTCCGGCTCCCCTCCTGATAGGGCATCCCGTGTCGCAGAAGCCGCATCACTCCGCGAGCCCACCGGGCTCCCCTTCGCAAGCCCCAGGCGCCTCCAGGCTCCCTTCCCTGACGGGCATGCGGTTCGTCGCCGCGATCCTCGTCTTCGTCACCCACGCCGCCGTCGCGAAGCTGTTCGCCGACGACTCCCTCAACGACGTGGTCGTGCGGTACACCAGCCGCGCCGGCTACCTGGGCGTCGGGTTCTTCTTCGTCCTCAGCGGCTTCGTCCTGACCTGGTCGGCGAAGCCCGGGGACGCCCCGCGGCGCTTCTACCGGCGCCGGCTGGCGAAGATCTACCCCAACCACTTCGTGACCTGGCTCGCCGGCATGCTGCTGATGATCTGGGCGGGGACGGCGGTGACGGCCGGGAACACCGTGCCGAGCCTCTTCCTCCTCCAGAGCTGGGTGCCGCAGCTCGACATCCTCGCCGGCACCAACGGCCCCAGCTGGTCGCTCTCCTGCGAGCTGCTGTTCTACCTGTCGTTCCCGCTGCTGCACGGCGTGATCCGCAGGATCCGGCCGGAGCGGCTGTGGATGTGGGTGGGCCTCGTGATCGCCGCGTTCGTGGCCGTGCCGCTCGTCGCACAGCTGCTGCCCGGCAGCCCCGACTCCCCGTGGCAGCCCGTCTCGTGGTGGCGGTACTGGTTCGTCTACTTCCTGCCCGCCACCCGCGTGCTGGACTTCGCCCTCGGCATCCTGATGGCCCGCGTCGTGATGACCGGCCGCTGGATCGGCATGAAGCAGCTGCCCGCCCTGGCCCTCCTGGCCGTGGGCTACGCGCTGATGGTGTTCCTGCCGGACGCGTACGGGCTGGTGGCACCGACGGCGCTGCCGATCGCCCTGCTGATCGCCGCCGCCGCGGTCGCCGACACCAAGGGCGAGCGGTCGCCGTTCGCGACCCGGCCGATGATATGGCTGGGCGAAGTCTCCTTCGCCTTCTACATCGTGCACTTCCTGGTGTTCCAGTACGGGCCGATGGGCCTCGCCGCGACCGACTCGTCGGCGGGGAGGACGTGGGACACGCCGGGTGCCCTCGGCATCATGGCCCTGACGTTCGCGCTGGCCCTGTTCTTCGGGTGGCTGCTGTACGTACTGGTGGAACGGCCGGCGATGCGGCGCTTCGGCCGCCCGCGCCGCCGGCCGGAGTCCGTGACCGGGGCGGCCACGCCCGCCTCGCCGGAGCGGCAGCCGGTGGGAGCTGATCGCCGGTGACCGTGCAGCCCGACGTGCGGGTACGGGAGGCCGCCGCCCCGGCGGCCTCCCCGCCGC
>NZ_JBPQTS010000066.1:0-37691 GCF_051386455.1 Streptomyces sp. URMC 124 | reverse complement strand
GGTGGGGGGGGCCGGGCCCCTACCGCCGTATCGGGGCCCTGCTGCCGTACCGGGCGCAGGCGGTCCCGCTCAGCTCTCGGCCGACCACCCGGGGCAGCCGCAAATTCAGCAGCTCCGTCAGCGCCACCACCCCGAGCTGCACCAGCAGCGTCATCACCAGCACGCCCCGGGCCCGGCCCCGGCGGCACCGCCAGGAAGAGCGTGCCGAGCGTCGCCCCCCTCCGTCCGGCGAGGACTGCAACGCAGTCACCGTCGCTCCGCTGCTCACCCCGCCCGGTCCGCCGGAGCACACGATCCGCAGCAACACCGGAAGCTGGAACCCTTGGCCCAGCCCAGTCGGCAGCAGGCTGGAGGAGGTCCGCGAACCCCAGCTCCGGCCAGTCGCACCGGGCGGTTGACTGGGTGGCACCGGCCTCACCGAAACTGGATGGCACCGGCCCGGCACCGGTGATCCCAGCGCTGATGGCCTCGTGGAAGCGAGTCATCAGCGAGAAATGCAGCGGCAGCAGTCTGAACATTGAGCCAAGCCGGCCCATCAGTAGGTCGGGGGCACGCTGATGCTGGAGGAAGCCGAGGAGATCGGTCGTCGCGCCCGTCGTGCCTGCCTCCGCCTGGGCATGCCCCAGGCCGACCTTGCCACCGCTCTGGGCAAGTCGCAGGGCTGGGTCTCGAAGATGGAGCGCGGCCTGATCGAACTGGACAGGGTCAGCGTCCTGAACCTGCTGGCGGCCGAGCTACACGTTCACCCCAATGATCTGATCGGCCGCCCGTACACCAGCTCCCCCGACGAGAACCAGTGGCAGGTTGCCGCGTCCTCGATCCTGCGGGAACTGCGTCGCTACGACCTCACCCCCATGTTCGACGGCACCCCGCGTCCGGCGGCGAAGCTGTGGCGGGAGACGACGCGGCTGCAACGCCTGCGGGACGCGGCCGCGAACGTAGCCATTCTGCGCGTCCTGCCGGACCTGCTCCGCGAGTCACGCGCTATCGCCGAGGTGACCACCGGCCACGAGCGGGAGGAGGCTTACGCGATCTACGCGGTCTGCTGCAAGTTCGCGCACACCGCCGCCCACGCTCTGGGCCACCCCGAGCTGGTCGCCATGGCCTGCGAGCGGGCCGCCTGGTCCGCACGGCTGTCCGGCGACCCGGTCATGCCCGCGGTCGCCGGCTGGATGCGGGTCTGGGACATGCGGGCGAGCGCGGACTGGGAAGACATCGTCGTCCTGTCCGACAAGGCCATCAGCACTCTTCAGCAGAACTACGAGCGTGGCGAGCCGTTGCGCCCTGCGGGCATGGGGCACGCTACAGCTGCGTGCTGCGGTCTCCGCTGCACGAGGCGGCCGGGCAGCGGAGGCGGAAGACAGCATCAGCCTCGCAAGGGCGGCGGCCAATCGCATGGGCGAGTACGCCGGGCCTCCGTGTACGAAAGGCACTCGCTGACGTTCTCACCCGGCAACGTCCAGATCCACTCCAGCAGCGTGGCTCCGCAGATGGGGCAGCAGCGAAAGGCCCTGACGATAAACCACCGCACCAGCCCGGAGCTGGTCGCTTCCATGCCCAACTCACGTCAGGAACACCACCACATGGACCTCGCGCGAGCCTGGATGGGACGGGAACCGCGACAAGGCACTGGGCGAACTGGAGAGGGCGGAGCGAATCGCACCACAGCTCACCCGTAACCACCCCATCGCCCGCTCCACCCTTCGCAACATCGTCTACGCCGAGCGGGTGGTCACACGCGAGAAGTTGCGGCACATGTCCGACCGCTTCCACCTGGACGGATGAGGGTCGTATTCCTCGGGCCCATATTCGGCCCCTGACCCGTTCCTAGCGTCAGGGGCATGAGCGGACGGCCAACCCCCCATCTACCTTCGCAGGGGGCCGAGTTAGGCACCACGGCCCCGTTCTTTCCTCAGCTCGGCGACCTCGCCGCCGACACCACCCGGAACGGCCGAGTCGGCGTCGTCGGCGCCCTCCCCGGCGAGGGCGCCGCGACATACCACCTGCGCCCGCCGGACCGCGGCCCGGCATGGTCCGCGCCGGCCGACGCCAGCACCTTGGCGCCGGTGCCCGCCAGGCCCACGCACGCGACCCTGCTCGTCACCTACCCGGTGTACGACCCGCGAGCCGAGCAGGGGCCGGTGGCCATCCTCGTGCATCACGAAGATGGTGGCCGCAGCGAGGCCGCGCTGCTCCTCACGCCGACCGACCTGGAGCGCCTGCACACCCAGACCGGACGTATGCTCGGCGACAGCGAGCGCTACCACGGCGATGCGCCGTGAATTACCCAGGGACGACACCGCGCGCCGGACCACGGGCCGAGCAGCCCGACTCACCGCGAATCCGGCGGCATAGCTCTGACCGTCTTGGCCCTGCTTGGCCTCGCCGGCCCCGCCTGGGTCCTGCGCGGCCAGGCTGCCGACCTCCTATCCGCCGAGCGGTCGGCGACCGTCTCCATGCCGGGCGCCACCGAGCCATCCCCTAAACCGTTCCGGCACCGGCCTGGCCCGCCCCCGGGGTGCCGGAGCACGCAACACCGCCCCGGGAGAAGTGCAGTGAGGGGCAGCCCGTGCTACGGCGGGCTGCCCCTCAGCACAACCCGTTCCTCCCGGCGGAAGCCAGTAGCTCGGTGCTCCGCCGGGCGGAACGGCGCTCGACCTGGCACATGTCGTACGGCATCCGATTGGCCGCAAACCGCTATCGGCGAACCATCAACAGGGAGGGGACCCATGGAGCGGCGCTCGATGAGTGGGCGTACCCTTCCTGCGGTCAGCCCTTCACGGCCGCCCAGAAGTCTTGGACCTGCGGGACGTCGGAGTTCTCATTGAGGATGTTGGCGGCGCCGAACTGCAACCTCAGTTTGATCTTCCTGGAGCCCTTCGCGGAGAACTTCTCGGGTCGGGCGAGCTTGGTCTTGGTCAGCCGGTCCACGAAGGGCTTCCACTCGTCTGGATACTCCTGGGTCCACTTCAACCGATGGTCGTCTGGTTGGTGGTTATCCTTGAGGATCAGCGTCGAGGACGCGTACTCCACTAGGTTCTTCAAGTAGTGGCGAGCGGCTTCCACGCGTACCGGCACGACGGCACTGGACATCCCCGGCGCGTCGACGATCCCAACGCCCCGCGCTCGCAGGGCCTCAAGGATGTCCGAGCGGCGGTAGAAGAAGCGACTCGGCCGAATGAGGAGTTCCACCAAGCCCCCGTGGCGCACCCCCCACAGTCCTGAGAGATCCGTCTGCTCGGCGCCCGCGGTGATCTTCTTGACCCTCGTCCGGTCGAGGTGAAGCTTCCAACCGGTACCCACTGGAAGGGTCAATGAATCCAACTGGCAGTTGACCAGGGAGGCATTGCCGACCATGGTGTGACTGAGATCGAGCGGACCGGCGAACGTGGCATCGACAATCGGTCGGTCAGGCATCGCAACCGTCTTGCGGATGACTCCGGCCCACATGGCTCCCAGATTGGTGGCGGCCGTGTCACGGGAAGCCTCACTGAACTGAACAGCAGGCAGCCGGACGTCTGCCAGAGCGTCGATAAGCAGTCCGGCGTCCACCGTTTCCACCACGCCGCTAACCGTGCCCGTCCGCCATTCCGATCTACTCAACAACCGCTGGAAGGCGGCGACACGGCCCGCACGAAGATGACGCCCGACGATGCCGGCTAGAAAGTTGTCAAAGAACACCTCGTGCTGGAACCTGAACCTGGTGGACCCGCGTGTCGTCGAATCCGTGGCCAGACCGCACAGAACCTGGAGCCGTTCCCGAAGACCCTCACGATCGTCCAGATCATCAATGTCCAAAGCCGTGGCAGCGGCGAACTCCAGGTCGCTGGAATCGATTTCCCTTTCACGACCATCAACCATGATTTCGGCTACATGTTCGAAGGTGCGCCGCAGTTCGTCTCGGTTCAGGAGGCCTGACGCACTGTCCATCTGATAGGCGAGCTTCCGCTCCTCCCGCACCAGGTAATGGTTAAGGAGCCTCTCGGTGAATGAAGGACCCTCCGCAGCCAACTCTTCGTAGTCGCCCGACCTGCACATCTCGGCGAAGGCCCGGGCGAAGAAGGGGAGCCCCAGTAGCTCCCGGTCTCCGGCCGGTAGACGCTCGAAGCGAGCGGCAGACACACCGTAGTCCCCCAGGAACGATACGATCTCGGCGGGAGTCCACCGAAGTACCTGGGCGATGCTATGGCGGACTGAGGCACTTATCGCCTTGCTCGCCCGTTGCACGCTCGACCGGTACTGGTTCATGTAGTAGGAAGAGCGCGCAGAGACGACGAGTACTCCCCGCCCGCCCAGCGCATTGAGCCAGTCCTGCAGCGAATCGATAGCGTCGCTGTACGCCGCTCCGCCGAGGAGTTCGTCGAAGCCGTCGATGAGAAGTGCAATGAGTCCTTTCCCGCAGAGGACCTTGACACGTTCCGCGGTGAGGTTCTGGGTGAGCGCAACGGCGTGGTTGACGGCCGCGTCCAGGTCGTCGAGAACACGTCCTGTTGACTTGACGTAGAGAAACAGCGGCTTGTCGCCCTCGTGCCGCTCCACTTCCCGTGACCGGTTCAGGGCGGCCTTGACCATTGCCCGAGTCTTGCCGATGCCCGCCTCACCGTTGACGAAGAAGACCTGAGTCTGCCCCGTCTCGACCCCCAGGTCCGCGTCAACGTCGTCGATCAGTTGAGAGAACGACTTCCTCTGTGGGTTGCCCCCGTCGTACTCCGTCACCTCGACGTGGGCCTCCCGGTGGCTGCCGACGTCCGGTTGCCAGCCGAGCTGATCAGTCTCCTCTTGGACGAGCTGCCGTTCCACCTCCTCCAGCTTGTGACGCAGACGACTGGCCACGATCGCCCAGTTGGCCAGCTTACGCAGGTACGTCCGATACGGTACCCAGTTGTTTTCATCCTGCCATTCGGGGCCGTCGGGACCGACGCGAAAGTAGTCCCTACGCAGTTGGGTACCCTCACTGACGGACTTTCCCCACTCATAGCCGAAACCGTGGGAGTGGTCAAAGTACTGGGGAGGGGCACCGACGACATCAGCAAAGGCCTTGAGATCGCTCTCCACCTCGGCCCGGAAAAGCTCACGGGGATCGTCCGGTTCTCTCTTCGGCTTCAACAGCAGGTCCAAAGAGGTGACAAGTTCCCCATTTCTGGGTCGAGAACGGTAGTTCGTCCCGCCGAAGGCGAGGTAGTCAGGCTCGTTTCCGGTGTATCGGGAGTACACATACCAGCTGCCATCCGACCTCACATACATGAACGGCCACAGAGAAACACCAATGTTGCCCCAGGTCACCACGGGTCGCAGCTCCTGGCTCCCGTCGTCCGTGAGGGTAAGAGCAGCGCCCGACAAGCACTCCGCGATGATGTCGGAGATTGCCTGCACGAGAGCGTCCACGATGGGGGACAGCCCATCCGGGACGGCACCTCCATGGCTGACGTGGTCACGGAGGTGCTTCGTCGCCCTGAGCTCCGGAGGGGCCTCGGGGATTCCCTTGTCGTACCGGGCCAATGCCTCGGTTATCGTCCGGGCGATACGCTGTCCCGGGGAGCCGGGATCGGTGCCACACAGACGAGTACGCAAGTCCCGGAGCAGTGAGATCCACTCCCCAAGCCCGGGCGACCTGCCGATGTAGACGTGGGGGAGTCCTGACGCCCGCACGGTTGAGAGGGCCAAGAGGGCTAGGAAGCGCGCCTCGAAGTCAAGAGCAGAAAGGCTCTCTTGCACGCTCCGGGAAGCCTCCGGCGATTTTGGTGCGTACAAGCCTTCCATTCGGCGGAAAGCTGCGGCGGCCGTACGATTCATCGATCACCTCGGGACTGGGGAGAAACAGAGCCGTTCTCCCAGGGGTGCTGTGCAGGCAAGCTAGCACCAACTGCTGTCCGACAGATGGAACTTGGCCCCTGTGGGGGCGATCTCGAGACCCCACGCACCCCCGCCGAGCTGCCCACGGTCCTCTGCTTACGTCTCTGTCAGGGGCCGCTGCGGCCGCAGTACCGAAGAAGTCGCGCTTCAAGGCGTACCCCCAGGTGCCATAGCGAGAGCCTCGACTGGCTGCCCCCTCTAGCCCGGAGTACCGCGCTGATGCCGCCCGGTTGCAGATCGTTGCGACAGTCCCTTGCCAGCTCGTCGTATCCGGAGTCGCCGGTTCGGTGGCATCATGCGAATCGATGCGAGAGTCGAAGCCTCCTCCGGCTACTGCATGCACCAGACACGTAGCCAACCATGCCGCCGACAGGCAACTACCTCATCGCTGCGAGACCTTCAATTTGTATGGTTTTGGGGAGAGTAAGCCCCCGTTGGGGGGGTTGCTGGGGCTCGGGCTGAGTCTTCCGTCGGTTTCAACAGGCCGGCGAAAGAGGGCGACGACTTCAAGGAGATCTCCTCCTGGGCGGCCATCCTCTTCGCCCCGGTCCTGGCACGCACGATCTACGGCAGGAGCTTCACCGCACGCCCGAGCTCTCCTGGAGCTTCGGTTGCCCTTTGCCGTCGCCCTCGTGGGCCTGGTGCGCGTCAGCCTCTACTTCATCGTCAAACGGCACGACCGGCTCTGAGGGCGCGGGCCGGGGTCAGCCGAGCTGGCGGCGGACCAGTTCGTGGAAGAGGCCTGTGGTGTCGGCGAGGAGGGTGGACGGGGGGCCCTGTTGGGCTATCCGGCCTTCGGTCAGGACGATGACGCGGTCGGCGTCCATGATCGTGGAGAGGCGGTGGGCCACGACGATGCGGGTGGCGCGTAGGGCGCGGGTGGATTCGATGACCACGCGCTGGGCCTCGTTGTCGAGGGCGCTCGTGGCCTCGTCGAGGAAGAGGATGCGGGGTTTGCGGATGAGGGCCTGGGCGATCATGAGGCGTTGGCGCTGGCCGCCCGAGACGGTGCCGCCGCCGTCGGAGAGCATGGTGTGCATGCCCATGGGCATGGCCTTGATGTCCTCGGCGAGGCCCGCCATCGCGGCGGCCTCCCAGGCCTCTTCGAGGGTGAACGCCTCGGCGCCGCGGATGCAGTCGAGGATCGAGCCGGACAGGGGCTGGGCGTGCTGGAGGACGACGCCGCACTGGCGGCGGACGGCTGAGCGGTCGAGGGCCGCGAGGTCCTGGCCGTCGTAGAGGACGCTGCCGGAGGCCGGCTTGTCGAAGCCGATGAGGAGGCGCAGCAGGGTGGACTTGCCGCAGCCGCTGGCGCCGACGATCGCCACGAACTCCCCCGGCCGTATCCGGAAGGACACGTCGTCGAGGACGAGCGGGGCGTCGTCGCTGTAGCGGTAGGACAGGCCCTGGGCCGTGATGCCCCCGGCGAGTTCGCCCGGCTGGACGCTGGAGGCCCGGACTTCCACTTCGGCGCGGAGGATCGGGCCCACCTCCTCGAACATCGGCTGCACTGCGGCGGCCGACAGCAGAGCGCCGGTCAGCTGGGTTGCCGAGGACAGCAGCATCGTCACCGCGGTGCTGAAGGTGAGGAAGTCGCCGGCACTCATGCTGCCCTTGGCCGGGCCGGCGAGGAGCATGAACATCACGAGGGTGCACAGGGGCAGGCAGACCGCGTTGAGCACCGTGACGACGTTCTTGAGCCGGCCGATGCGCTGCTGCAGTTCGCGGGTGCGGGCGAACTCCCGGGCCCAGGCCGCGTACGCGAAGCTCTCGGCCGCGGCCACGCGCAGCTTCGGCAGGCCCCTCAGCGTCTGGAACGCCTGGTTGTTGAGCTTGTTGCTCAGTTTGATCAGGCGGCGCTGCCAGCGCAGTTGCCACAGGCCCAGGGTGAGGAAGATCGCCGCGATCACAGTGAGCATGGCAAGCGCGGTCAGCGCCAGCGGGACGTTGTAGACCAGTAGCAGCACCACGTTCACCGTGCCGACCGTGCCCGCCTGCAGGACGACCGGGCCGATGCCGGACAGCGTCCGGCGGACGGCGCTGATGCCCATGGCCGCACCGGCCAGCTCGCCGGTGGAGCGGCCGGCGAAGAAGGTCGTGGGGAGCCGCAGCAGCCGGTCCCACACGGCCGGTTGCAAGGTGGCTTCGATGCGGCCTTCCATGCGCAGGACGGAGACGTTCTGCAGCAGCATGAAGACGGCCGAGACGACGCTCGTGACGACGAGCGCGAGGGCGGTCTGCACGATGAGACCGGTTTCGGCGGCCGGTACGTACGTGCCGAGCACCCGTCCCGTGGCGACGGGCACGAGCGTGCCCAGGCCCACGGCGACCAGGCCGCCCAGCAGGATGCCGCGCAGGTCCCTGCCGGTGCCGCGCATGCTGAAGCGGATCAGGCCGAGCGGTCCCAACGGGGTGTCCGGCAGCGGGCGGTAGAACATGACCGCTCCCGGCTCGAAAGCAGCCTCGGTGTCCTTTCCTACGCGCTCGCGCCTGCCCGTCGCCGGGTCCACCGCCTCGTAGCGGCCGCGCCGCCACAGCAGGGCGACCGGCGCCCCGTCCGCCGCGCGCCGGGCCACCAGGGGCCCGGCGTCCTCCTGCCACCAGCGGCCGCTCAGGCGGACCGTACGGGTGCGGATGCGTGAGGCGAGGGCGATGCGTTCGACGGGGTCGGTCCGGCCCGGCGCGGCCGGGGCGGGCTCGGACAGGGCGATGCCCGCCGCGGCGGCGACCAGCCGGCACGCCTCGAACGCCGCGCCGTCGTCGTCTCCGGCGGCCCCGCCGCGGCGCGGCCGCCTGCCGGAGCGGTCGATGGAGGCCAGCAGCGCGCGGTCCGCCTGGGTGCGGGCGGCCTCGCCCGCCTCGATGCCGGCGGCCGTACGGTCCTCGTGGACGCGCTCCAGCTGCTCGATCCAGCGGTCGAGGGCGTACAGCAGGCGGTACTGCTGGTCGACCATGCCCTGCCACATCGCCGCGTCGACGAGGAGGCTCCCCGTGGCGTAGCCCTCGTAGGCGGCGCCGTACTGGACGCTGCCCGGGGCGATCTGCATCCACAGGACGTCGTCGTCGGCCCCGCTCCGGCCGGCGGCGGCCCGGTCGTTCTCCAGCGGCGCCTGGTACAGCACGCGCAGGCCGCGGCCGACGCCCAGGGCGAAGGCCTGTTCCAGAGGGCTCAGCGCGCCGTCGGGGGCGCCGTGCCGGACGTCGCCGTACGCGTACAGCTCGCCCAGTTCGATGCGGCGCAGCCGGCAGCCCGGCCGGGGGCGGCCGGTCAGCGTGTGGGCGGGGCCTTCCGCCGGGCCGAGCAGCAGCGTGCCCGTATCCAGCCGGCCGAGGAAGTTCCAGTGGCCGGCCTGGGCGGCGTCGACGGCGAACAGGTCCAGTTCGCCGTCCTCGACGAGCCACAGCACGTGCGGGCCCTCCAGCGCCAGGCTGCGCAGGCCCGTGCAGTCCACCGGTGTGCCCAGAGCGCCCATGGCCGCCACCACGGGGTCGGCCACGGGAGCGTGGTAGTGCCCGGTCGTCGTCACCTCAGTGCTCCCTGACCAGTTCCGCGTACGCTCCCCGCGCCGCGACCAGGTGTTCGTGCCGTCCCCGCTCCACCACCGTGCCGCGGTCGAGGACGAGGATCTCGTCGCTGTCGCGCACGGTGCTCAGCCGGTGGGCGATGACGACGCAGGCGCAGCCGCGGCGGCGCAGGTTGTCCATGACGGTCTGTTCGGTGACCGCGTCCAGGGCGCTGGTCACCTCGTCCAGGACCAGGACGCTGGGGCGGCGCACGAGCGCACGGGCGATCTCCAGGCGCTGGCGCTGCCCGCCGGAGAAGTTGCGGCCGTCCTGCTCGACGCGGCTGCGGATGCCGCCGGGGCGCCGCGCGACCACGTCGTACACGGCGGCGTCCTGCAGGGCGGCGACGACGGCCTCGTCCGGGATCGAGGGGTCCCACAGGGCGACGTTGTCGCGCACGGTGCCCTCGAAGAGGAAGACGTCCTGGTCGACGAAGGAGACGGAGGCGGCGAGCGCGCCGCGCGGGATGTCCTCCAGGCGCATGCCGTCGATGCGGATGGCGCCCTCCCAGGGCGCGTAGAGGCCGGATATCAGCCGGGAGACGGTGGACTTGCCGCTGCCGGAGCCGCCGACGAGCGCGATCTGCTGCCCGGGGCCGACCGAGAGCGTGAAGTCTTTCAGCAGGGGGGCGTCGAGGGGGCTGTAGCCGAAGGTGACGTTCTCCAGCTCCACGTGGCCCTTGAGGCGGCGGGTCCCGGCGGGGGCCTCGCGCCGCGCGTAGACCGGGTCGGCGGGGAAGTTCTCGACGTCTTTGAGGCGGGCGACGTCGGCCGCGAAGTCCTGGATGCGCCCGGCGACGCCGTTGAGGCGGGCGACGGGCGCGGTGAAGCCGGTGACCAGGGCCTGGAAGGCGACGAGCAGGCCGACGGAGAGGTGTCCCTCGACCGCCCGCAGGCCGCCGATCATCAGGATCAGCGCGCTGTTCAGCGCCGCGAGCGCGGGCGCGACGATCGCCAGCCACGCGCTGGGCACGCCGAGCCGCTGCTGCACGTCGAGGGTGACGGCGTGCCGGCCTGCCCAGCGGCGGAAGAAGCCGTTCTCGCCGCCGGTGGCCTTCATCGTCTCGATGAGGGTCAGGCCGCTGTAGGAGGTGTTGGTGAGCCGGGCGCTCTCGGCGCGCAGCTTCTGCGTCCCGGTCGCCCGTACGCGCACCACGATGCGCATGGCCACGACGTTGAGCAGCGCCATCAGCACGCCGACGACGGTGAGCTGCGGGTCGTACGTCCACAGCAGCACCGCGTAGAGCAGCACGACGATCGCGTCCACGCCGGCCGCGGCGAGGTCGCGCGCGAGGGTCTCGGCGACCGCGTCGTTGGACTGCAGGCGCTGGACGAGGTCGGCGGGGTTGCGCTGGGCGTAGAAGGTGACGGGGAGCCGGAGCAGGTGCCGCAGGAAGCGGGCGCTGCCGAGGGTGGAGGCGATGATGCGCCCGCGCAGCAGGTTGGCCTGTTGCAGCCCGGTGAGGGTCGCGGTGAGGAGGAGGGCGGTCGCCATCGACGCGAAGAGCACGCCGAGCTGGGACGTCCGGCCGCCGATCAGGAAGGTGTCGATGTACGTGCGGCTGAGCGCGGGTACGGCCGCGCCGACGACCACCAGCAGGAGGCTGGAGATCACGGCGGCGAGCAGGGTGCCGGAGGTGCCGCGCAGGCGGGCGGGCAGGGCGCCGGCGACGCCCGGCTTGCGGCCGGTGCGGCGGAAGCCGTCGCCGGGTTCGAAGGTGAGGACGACGCCGGTGAAGGCGGCGTCGAACTCGTCCATGGGGACGAACCGCCGTCCCTTGGCGGGGTCGTTGACGTGGACGCCCCGGCGGCCGAAGCGGCGGCCCGTGCCGTCGTAGACGACGTAGTGGTTGAACTCCCAGAAGAGGATGGCGGGCGGGCGCACCCCGGCGAGCGCGCCGACGTCCATCTGCATGCCCTTGGCCGTGAGGCCCTGGCTGCGGGCGGCCTTGAGGAGGTTGCTCGCGCGGGAGCCGTCGCGCGAGACGCCGCAGGCGATGCGGAGCTCTTCCAGGGGGACGAAGCGGCCGTAGTGGCCGAGCACCATGGCGAGTGCGGCGGCGCCGCACTCCACCGCCTCCATCTGGAGGACGGTGGGGGTGCGTACGGGCCGGGGCGTGCGCCCCCCGGTCGCGGGCGCGGGCGCACGGCGGCGGCGCGCGGCGGTCACGGCAGCAGCCAGTCGACGGGCCGCTGGTCGGCCAGGTGCACGGCGCCGGTGACGGGCGTCGTGGAGTCCACGGGGTACGGGGGCCCGTCCGCCGATGACCAGCGGTAGCCGGACGCGGCGGCGGGCGCGCGCTCCAGCCGTACGAGCACGGCGACGGGGTTGCCCTGCCGGGTGAACTCCGCGGCGAGCCGGCTGTCCCCGAGGAAGCCGCTGATCTGCGCCGGGCTCTGGGGGGCGCGGCCGACGGCCTGGACGCGGCCGCGCAGGACGCCGAACTTCTCCCGCGGGACGGACTGGACGCTCAGGTCGACGGGGGCGCCCACGGGGATCTCGCCGCCGCTCCCGCCGGGCACGTAGAGCATGGCCACCAGCGGGTCGTCCGGGTGCGTCACCTTCTCCACGGTCGCGACGTCCGCGCCGGTCGTGATCACCGCGCCCGTCTTGGCGACGAGCGTCGTCACGCGCCCTCCGGCCACGACGGCGACGGTCCGGTCGCCGCGGTCCGTGCTGATCCGCAGCAGAGGGGTGCCCGGCGCCAGCAGCTGGCCCTCGCGCGCGAGGACCGCGGTGACCTGCCCCGCGTACGGGCTCTGCAGCAGATAACTGCCCTCGGCCCGGGTGAGAACGCCCGGTGCGCTCAGCCTGGACGACACGGATCCGGCGAACGCCCAGAAAGCCGACGCGGCGACGACGGCGAGGGTGACGGCCAGCACGAGCCGGCCCTGCGGGCGGGCGAATCGTACGGGCAGATCGAGTTCTTCGGGCGATTGCAGCTTGGAAAGCGCCTGCTGGCGGAACTGCACGGACTATTCCTTCTACTGCAGCGGTCTGAATTGCCCGCGATAAACGCGGGCAGCCGTGAACCCCGGAACAGGGGAGGAGTTCCGGGATTCACAGGTGGCGGTTTTCTCAGAGACCGGCGACGCCCGCGCGGACGCCGACGATGCCCTCGACCTGACCGACCGTGCCGGGGACGGCCTGGACGGTGTTGAGCGAGGTCACGGTGCCGAGAACGTTGTGAACGTCGCCGGTCACGGCGCCGAGCAGGCCGCCCGAGATGCTCACGCCGCCGGAAACGGCGTCCAGCTCGGCGTCGGCGATCTCACGGGTCTCAAGGTTGTCACGCATAATGGCGCACCTTTCGCTTGTGTCTGAATTTTTCTCGATTGACCGCGTCGGCCCGGCCTGTTCGGCCACCGTTCAAAGAGCCGGTCGCGATGCCGCAGATATAAGCACGCGAACGGGTGGTGCGGCCAACCGCATTGACGTCCCGACAGCCTTTTCACCAGCGGGCTTTCGGATTCCTTCGCGGGATCATCACACCTTCTTCACAAGATCGAGTAACAGATACACGGGCACCGGAATCCGCACGGAACATAAACGGACACACGCCCATCAAGCGCGTCGGGCATAACCGGCATATCCAAGGCCGGTGAACGGGGGCTACCGCCGGTACCCGGAGGTTGTGGAGATTTCCCGGAGCGACGTTCCGCGACGGGGCCCGCACTCAGGGTGCGGGCTTCCTGGTCACGCGCGTCACCGCCCCGTGAAGAAGTCCCTCACCCGGCGCCGCCCCCGTCGCTCCGCCGTGTAGTCGTCGTCGGATTCGTCGTCGGGTCCTTGCAGGACGGTCCAGCTGACGGCGGAGACCGCGGGTTCCAGGGAGAGGCGGCTGACGGCCTCCTCCAGGAGGCTGTCGTCGCGGCGCTCCGTGGTGAGGTCGGCCGAGACGGTGACCTTGCCGGGGGCCTCGGCGTCCGCGCTGTAGACCGAGCGCAGGCGGAAGCCGGGGCGGGCGACGGCCTGGACGACGAGGGTGCGGACGTGGGCCTCCTCGGGCTCGGTGCACACGGCCTCGAAGTGGTAGTCGGTGGCCACTTCCGCGCCGCCGTGCGGGCCCCGGTCCAGGCCGCGGGCCAGCGGCCTGAGCAGGGTGTTGGCGCCGACGACGCCCACGGTGCCGAGGGCTGCCACCACGTACAGCCCGGTGCCGGCCAGGGCGCCGACGGCGGCCGAACACCACAGGGTCGCCGCGGTGTTGAGGCCGCGCACGCTCAGCCCGTCGCGCATGATGACACCCGCGCCGAGGAAGCCGATGCCGGAGACGATCTGCGCGGCGACGCGGGAGCCGTCGTAGCCGGTGGTGCTGGTGGCGGAGGCGAAGCCGTACTGCGAGAGGAGGACGAAGAGGGCGGATCCGGCCGCGACCAGCGCGTTCGTGCGCAGACCCGCCATCCTGGCCCGCCACTGGCGCTCCAGGCCGATGATCGCACCGAAGCCCAGGCCCGCCGCGATGTTGGCCGCCATGTGCCACTCGTTGACCACAACCATGATCCACCTTCCTCGTCGGTATCTCTATCGGCCGGTCACGGCCAGGTGTTGAGCCGGCCACGGCCAGGCGCTAGCCGTCACAGCCAGGCGTTGGGCCGGTCACAGCCAGGTGTCGAACCGCCGCACGTACCAGCTCTTGACCACCTGGGTCAGGGCGCAGTACGCGAGCAGGATCGCGATCAGCCACGGGAAGTAGCCGAGCGGCAGCGGCTCCATCGACAGCGCCGGGGCCAGTGGCGAGAACGGCAGGAGCAGGCCGAACGCCATCACCACGGCCGTCATCACCATCACCGGAGCCGAGGCCCGGGAGCCGATGAAGGGCACCTTGCGGGTGCGGATCATGTGGACGATGAGGGTCTGGGACAGCAGTCCCTCGACGAACCACCCGGACTGGAACAGCGTCCGGCCCGCCTCGCTGTCCGCCCCGAAGACGTTCCACAGCACCAGGAAGGTGGTGATGTCGAAGACCGAGCTGATCGGCCCGATGAAGAGCATGAACCGGGCGATTCCCCTGGCGTCCCACGTGCGCGGCGTGCGCAGGTACTCGGGGTCCATCCGGTCCCAGGGCGTGGCGAGCTGCGAGACGTCGTAGGCGAGGTTCTGCACCAGCAGGTGGATCGCCAGCATCGGCTGGAAGGGGATGAAGGCGCTGGCCACCAGGACCGAGAAGACGTTCCCGAAGTTCGAGCTCGCCGTCATCTTGATGTATTTGATGGTGTTGCCGAAGGTGGTGCGGCCCTGCTCGACTCCCTGCTCCAGGACCATCAGGTCCTTCTCCAGCAGGATGATGTCGGCCGACTCCTTGGCGATGTCGACGGCCGTGTCGACGGAGATGCCGACGTCAGCGTCGCGCAGCGCGGCGGCGTCGTTGATGCCGTCGCCCAGGAAACCGACGGTGTGTCCCTCGGCCTGGAGCGCCCGGACGATGCGGGCCTTCTGCACGGGGTTGGTCTTGGCGAAGACCGTGGTGGCGCGGACCAGGGCGCGCAGCCCGGGCTCGTCCAGGGTGTCGATGACGGCCCCGGTCACGACGGCCCCCTCGTCGATACCGACGTCGATGCCGACGTCGGCGCAGACGCGCGCGGCGACGAGCTCGTTGTCGCCGGTGACGACCTTGACGGCGACGCCTTGGTCGGCCAGGGCCCGCAGGGCCGCGGCGGCGTCCGCCTTCGGCGGGTCGAGGAAGGCGAGGAAGCCGGCGAGGGTCAGGCCGTCCTCGTCCGCGACGCCGTAGGTCTCGCGCTCGGCGGGCAGCGTACGGGTCGCGACGGCCAGTACCCGCAGGCCCTGCCGGTTGTTGTCCTCGGCGGTGCGGGTCACGCGGCGGCGCAGTGCGGCGTCGAGCTCGACGCGGCGGCCGGCGTCGTTCATGTGGGTGCACAGCGCGAGGACTTCCTCGACGGCTCCTTTGGTGATGAGGACGTGCTCGGCGGCTCCCTCGGGACCCTGCAGGCCCTTGTGGCGCAGGACCACCGACATCCGGCGGCGGGCGAAGTCGAAGGGGATCTCGTCGACCATGGTGAAGCGGGCGTCGACGACAACCTCCTCGGCCTCGAGCACGCGGTCGATGACCGCCTGGTCCATGAGGTTGCGCAGCCCGGTCTGGAAGTGGCTGTTGAGGTAGGCGCATTCGAGGACCTCGGCGTCCTCCCGGCCGTGCGCGTCGAGGTAGCGGTCGAGAACGATGCGGTCCTCGGTGAGCGTGCCGGTCTTGTCCGTGCACAGCACGTCCATGGCGCCCAGGTTCTGGATGGCGTTCAGCCGCTTGACGACGACCTTGCGCTGGGACAGGGCGACGGCGCCGCGCGCGAGGTTCGTGGTGACGACCATCGGCAGCATCTCGGGTGTGAGGCCGACGGCCACGGCGACGGCGAACATGAACGCCTCGTCCCAGTCGCCCTTGGTGAGGCCGTTGAGGGCGAACACGAGCGGCACCATCACGAGCATGAACCGGATCAGCAGGAAGCTGACCTTCTTCACGCCGGCGTCGAAGCCGGTCTCGGGGCGCTCGCCGACGAGCGAGCCGGCCATCGACCCGAAGTAGGTGTCGGCGCCGGTGGCGACGACGACGCCGGTGGCGGTGCCGGAGGTCACCGAGGTGCCCATGAGGCAGAGGTTGTCGGCCTCGACGGGGTCGGCGGTCGTGGACTGACCGTAGTCGTGGGCACGGGTGTCGGCCTTGGCGACCGGCAGCGACTCGCCGGACAGCGCGGCCTGGCTGACCATCAGGTCCTTGGCCGTGAGCAGGCGCAGGTCGGCGGGGACGAGGTCGCCCGCGGCGAGGCGGACGACGTCGCCGACGACGACGCGGTCCATCGGGATCTCGACGGTGGCCGGGGCCGCGCCGTGGCCGTCGCGGCGCCGGACGGCCGTGGTCGTGGTGACCAGGGCCCGCAGCGCGGCCGCGGCGCCCGCCGAGCGGTGCTCCTGCCAGAACCGCAGCAGGCCGCTGACCAGCACCATCGCACCGATGATGGGGATCTTGGGGTCGAAGGGCTCCTCGTCGGCGACCTGCAGCCACTGCACGTACATGACCGCCAGCAGGACGACGAGGATCATGATGAAGGGGTTTCCGAAGGCCTTCGCGAGCCGGGTGTACCAGCGCGGTCCGGTGTCGTGCGCGACGACGTTCGCCCCGTCGCGCGCGAGCCGCGCCTCGGCGTCGTCCCGGCGCAGGCCGTGCGGGGTGGCGCGGGTGTCCTGCAGGACCTGGGTGGCCGGGCGGCCGCTGATCCGGGCCAGGCGGTCGCCGGCGGCACGGGTGCGGGCCTCCAGCTCGGCGGCCTTCCTCTCACGGCGGGCACGGCCCGGCGGAGCGAGCTTACGGGGGGTGAGGGTGGAGTGGGTCATGGCGGAACCTCTCTCCCGGGCACGACGGCACGACCGGCATGACGGCACGACGGCATGGCGGCACGACGGCACGACGGCGAACCGCGTGACGGCACGGCGGTACAACGGCATGGCGACATAGCGGCATGGCGTGGCCGCGCCGCGGCCCGGAGGGGTGAAGGAACGGCGCAGGGCAGCACGAGGCGCCCCGGGCACGGAAAAGGAACGTCAGCGAAACGCCGGCGAACACCAGCGAACACCAGCGAGTGTCAGCGGCCACGAAGGCCGGAATCACGACATCGCCGAACCATCACGAATCGCTGAGCACGAAAAGGGAAAATCCACCGCCGTAGCGGAATGCTCACGGAGATCGGCAGGCCGACGTCAGCAGGCCCGGCTATGGGCCCGGCAACCGGTCAGCTCAGCGCAGCGCAGCACACCGGCGAGGACTTCCCTCGGGACTCCGACTGGTCATCCCGATCACCTCCTCGCTCGTACGTCCATCATGCGGCACCGCGCGAAATACACGCCAAATGCGGCCGGAGCGGCACCTTCAGCGTCTAGCTTGCCATATGACGTCAAGCCGTCCGCAATCAGTTGGTCATACAAGGGTCAAAACCATGGACGAGGCCGGCCCGGAGTCCTGGGCGGACCAGGTCTCTCCTCCTCCCCTCATCCGGCGCAAGGCCGCCCGCTGGTGCGCGGGCCTGCTCCTGCTGCTGGTGAGCGGGCCGCTGCTGTGCCGCGCCTGCGACGTGGACGGCGTCACGCCCATGCCCCAACTGCTGGCGTTCCTGCCCTGGTTGCTCGCTCCGGCCGCGACGGCGCTGGTGCTGGCAGCGGGCACGCGGTGGCTCGCCGGGTGCGTGTGGGCGCTGACGGCGGTCCTCGGCACGCTGTACTTCCTGCCTCCGTACGCGGCGGGCGGCGCACCGGCCGCCGGCCCGGTGGTGGCCCGGCTGCGCATCCTGACCGCCAACCTGGAGTTCGGCGGGGCCACGCCGGGCCTGCTGGAGGCCCTGCGGCGCGAGAAGCCGGACCTGGTCTCGGTGCAGGAGTGCGCGCCGGAGGAGTGCGCACCGGCCCTGGAGGGCGCGCAGGTGCGGGCCGCGTTCCCGTACCGGGTGATCGTCGGCGGCGGCGCGGCGCAGGGTTCGGCGCTGCTGAGCAGGTTCCCGCTGCGGCCGGACGGCGAGGTGCGCGGCACGCTGGCGATGCCCCGGGCGCTGGTGCGGGTGGCGGGGGCACAGTTGCTGTTCCAGGTGGCGCACCCGATGCCGCCGGTGGCGGGCGGGCTGGAGCTGTGGCGTACGGAGCTGGGCCGCGTGCGTGCCATGGCGGCGGCCCGCGGCGCCGCCCCCACCGTGATCGCGGGCGACTTCAACGCCTCGCAGGACCACGCGGCCTTCCGCTCGGTCCTGGACACGGGGATGCGGGACGGCGCGGCCGCGCTCGGCCGCTCCCGGACCCCCACGTGGCCGTCCCTGACGGCGCCCCCGCTGGGCGCCCAGATCGACCACGTCCTCCTCAGCCCGGCGCTCGAACCCCGCAGCGCCCGCTTCCTGGACCTGGCGGGCACGGACCACCGGGCGCTGGTGGTGGATGCGGAGCTGCACGGGTGAGGGAAAGCTGCACGGCCGAGGCGGAGTTGCACGGCCGAGGCGGAGTTGCACGGCCGAGGCGGATCTGCACGGCCGAGGCGGATCTGCACGGCTGAGGGGGAGCGCCGGGCAGCCCGACGTCACACCGGCGGCAGGGCGTCCGGACCGATGACGGGCGTGTCGTCCTCGTGCAGCACCCGGCACGGGGGGCGGTGCTTGCAGAAGAAGCCCCGGCCCGTGCAGTAGGGGCAGAGGTGAGCGCCCGTCATGTTGCCGCCCTCGCCGGACTCGTCGAGGTAGAGCACGGCCGCGTGGTAGTCGCCGCTCCCCCGGCATGCCTTGCAGAAGGCGTGCGGGCCGGGGCACACCTCGTCAGGATCACTCATATCCGTGATGATGCGCGCCTGCCGCAGGAGCCGTACCCCACTTGGGTGCGACTCCTCCTTTCTGCGTACGGACCCGGTCTTTCGTCGTACGTCCGGCGGACCGGGCGGGCGCCGCGCCGCCCTCAGCTCATGCGCAGGGCCAGGAAGAAGTCCAGCTTGTCCTCCAGGCGCGACAGGTCGCGGCCCGTCAGCTGCTCGATCCTGCCGACGCGGTAGCGCAGGGTGTTGACGTGCAGGTGCAGCCGCGTCGCGCACCGGGTCCAGGAGCCGTCGCAGTCGAGGAACGCCTCGAGCGTCGGGATGAGCTCGGCGCGGTGCCGGCGGTCGTAGTCGCGCAGCGGGTCCAGGAGCCGGGCGGTGAAGGCGCGCCGGACGTCGTCGGGGACGAAGGGGAGCAGCAGGACGTGCGAGGCCAGCTCCTGGTGGCCCGCCGCGCACACCCGGCCCGGGCGCGCGGCGGCGACCCGCCGGGCGTGGCGGGCCTCCTCCAGCGCGCCGCGCAGGCCCTCCGCCGAGTGGACGGCGGCGCTGACGCCGAGCGTGAGGCGGCCGTCGTCGTCGAGGCCGCGGGAGAGCGGCTCGCGGACGGCCGCGAGGATCCGGTCGGCGTGCAGGCCGGGGATGCCGCCCCCCTCGGCGCCCTCGCCGCCCTCCGGCGCGGACGGCACGGCGGGCAGCGGCACCAGGGCCACGGCTTCGTCGCCCATGTGGGCGACGGCGATCCGGTCGGACGGCTCGGGGCCGGTCGCCCGCGGGTCGACCAGCATCTCCTCCAGCAGGGCCTGGGCGACGGGCCCGCCCGGGACGTCGCCCTCCTCCCATTCGACGCGGGCGACGACGACCTGCCAGTGCGGCGCCGTGCCGAGGCCGGGCAGCAGGACGGGCGCGGCGACGCGCAGGCGGGCGGCGATCTCGGCGGGGACGGCCCCCGCCTGGACGAGTTCGAGGACCTCCTGCGCGAGGCGGCGGCGCACGGTGCGGGCGGCGTCGCGCCGGTCCCGCTCGACCGCGATCAGCTGGGTGACGCCGTCGAGCAGGTCGAGTCGCTCGGGCGACCAGTCCCCGGCGTCGGCCTCGACGGCCAGCAGCCAGTCCGACAGGACCGTCTCGCGCACGTCGCGGGCCGCGAGGGCGCGGCCGCTGTGGCTGATGGGGAAGAGTGAGTACGTGTCGCCGGCGACGGTCACCCGGTGCGGGCCGCGCCGGCCCGTGCGCGCGGCGGCCAGGTGCTCGCCGGCCAGGGCCGCGCTGACCGCGGCGGGCAGCTCGGGCCCTGCGCCCGCCAGCGAGGAGCCGGCGATGGGGCGGCCGGTCGGGGAGAGCACCCACGCCCGCAGGTCGAGGTCGGAGCCGAGCAGGTCGAGGACGACCTCGGGGCCGCCGCCCGCCGGGCCCGAGGTCATCAGCCGGCGGTGCCGGTCGACGACCGCCGCCAGGTCCCCGGCGCGCTCGCTCGACACCTGCCGGACGACGTGCTCGGTGATGGACGCGAAGGAGACGCTCTCGTGGACCGCGAACAGCGGCAGGCGGTGGCGGTCGCAGGCCCGTACGAGATCGTCGGGGATGGAGGCCATCTCGGCCTCGCCCGCCGCGAGCCCCGCCACGCCCGCGCCCGTGAGGATCCGTACGAACCGCTCGGAGTCCTCCGGCTCCCGCCGCCAGGCGAGGCCGGTGAGGACCAGCTCGCCGCCGGAGAGGTAGCGGCTCGGGTCGCGCAGGTCGGTCGTCATCACGCCGCGCACCGTGCGGTCCAGCTCGTCCTCGCCGCCGAGCAGTCGGAGGCCCAGCGCTTCGGTCTCCAGGAGTGCGCGCAGCCGCATCGTGGGTCGCCGCCGATCTGTCTTGTTGTTACCAGTGGAATGCAGTGAGGTTTCTCAACCCCGTCTTTCGTTCGAATCTACAAGATGGGTGCTCTGGCCAGCCAACCGCTTCATGTTTTCGGTGACTGCACCGCCCCGCCGGGCGCTCGCTGTACTGGTTCCACGGCGTGCGCAACGGCCGTACGGGGCGGCGGACCGCCGCGCCGGATCCCCCCACCGGACCCGCCCGGCAGGCCCGGCGCGTCCCCTCGCGC
Source organism: Streptomyces sp. URMC 124 (assembly GCF_051386455.1). Classification (NCBI taxonomy): domain Bacteria; kingdom Bacillati; phylum Actinomycetota; class Actinomycetes; order Kitasatosporales; family Streptomycetaceae; genus Streptomyces; species Streptomyces sp. URMC 124. The sequence goes on along the minus strand of NZ_JBPQTS010000066.1, from coordinate 16,884 downwards.
GACCCCGTGAGACCGATCGAGCGACCCTGTGAGACCGATCGAGAAGAGAAGCCCCATGGAGTTCCTGCGCCCCGGCAGCTGGGAAGAGGCTCTGGCCGCCAAGGCCGAGCACCCGGCGGCCGTTCCCCTGGCGGGTGGCACGGACGTGATGGTCGAGATCAACTTCGACCGGCGCCGGCCGGAGCACCTGCTGGACCTGACCCGCATCGGCGATTTGTACGAATGGGAGACCGGGGAGGGCGAGGTCCGGCTGGGCGCCTCCGTCCCGTACGCACGGATCATGGAGGAGCTGCGGGCCGAGCTGCCGGGCCTGGCGCTCGCGGCGCACACCGTCGGCTCGCCGCAGATCCGCAACCGCGGCAGCGTCGGCGGCAACCTCGGCGCCGCCTCGCCCGCCGGGGACTCCCACCCGCCGCTGCTGGCGGCGGGCGCGCGGGTGGAGGCGGAGTCCGTGCGCGGCACCCGCCTGATCCCGGCCGAGGAGTTCTACACCGGCGTCAAGCGCAACGCCCTCGCGCCGGACGAGCTGATCCGGGCCGTGCGGATCACGACGGCGGACGGGCCGCAGCAGTTCTCCAAGGTCGGCACCCGCAACGCCATGGTCATCGCCGTCTGCGCGTTCTCCCTGGCCCTGCACCCGCGCAGCCGCACGGTGCGCACCGGCATCGGCTCCGCGGCCCCCACGCCGGTGCGGGCCCGGGCCGCGGAGGACTTCCTCACCGCGGCCCTGGAGGAAGGCGGCTGCTGGGAGTCCGGGCGGCCCGTCGCCCCCTCCGCCGCCCGGCGGTTCGCCGAGCTCGCCGCGGGCGCCTGCAGGCCGATCGACGACGTGCGCGGCAGCGCCCGCTACCGCCGGCACGCGGTCGCCGTGATGGCGCGCCGCACGCTCGGCTGGACGTGGGACGCCTACCGCAGCGGGGGGAGGGACAGCCGGTGCGCGTGAACTTCACGGTCAACGGCCGGCCGCAGCAGGCCGACGACGTGTGGGAGGGCGAGAGCCTGCTGTACGTCCTGCGGGAGCGGCTCGGGCTGCCGGGCTCGAAGAACGCCTGCGAGCAGGGCGAGTGCGGCTCGTGCACGGTCCGCCTGGACGGGCTGCCCGTGTGCGCCTGCCTCGTGGCGGCCGGCCAGGCGGAAGGGCGGGAGGTCCTCACCGTCGAGGGCCTCGCCGAGCACGCCCGGCGGCGCGCCGCGGGCGGCAGCGGCACCCCGGCGGCGCCCGCGGGCACGAGCCCGGACGAGGCCCGCCGCTGGACGGCCGCGCCGGACGACGGCGCGAGCGCCGCACCGCTCTCCCCCGTCCAGCAGGCCTTCGTCGACGCCGGCGCCGTCCAGTGCGGCTTCTGCACCCCCGGCCTGCTCGTCGCCGCCGACGAGCTCATCGAGCGCAACCCCGAGCCCTCCGACGCCGACATCCGCGAGGCCCTGTCGGGCAACCTGTGCCGGTGCACCGGCTACGAGACGATCCTGGACGCGGTCCGCCTCGCGGCCGCCCGCGCCGGAGAGGCGGGCCCGCGATGAGCACCGCGCCCACCCCCGCAGGGCTCGCCCGGACCGCCGGGGCCCACGGCGGCGTCGGCGAGTCCGCCCTGCGCCCCGACGGCACGCTGAAGGTCACCGGCGAATTCGCCTACGCCTCCGACCTGTGGCACGAGGACATGCTGTGGGGATCCACCCTCCGCAGCCCCCACGCCCACGCCCGGATCCTCTCCACCGACGTCTCCGGGGCGCTCGCCACCCCGGGCGTGTACGCGGTGCTGACCCACGCCGACCTGCCCGCCGCGACCCGCTACGGGCTGGAGATCCAGGACACCCCCGTCCTCGCCGACGGCGTCGTGCGCTACCACGGCGAGCCCGTCGCCCTCGTGGCCGCCGACCACCCCGAGACGGCCCGCCGCGCCGCCGCCCGGATCCGTATCGCCTACGAGGAACTGCCCGTCGTCCACGACGAGGAGAGCGCCACCGCCCCCGGCGCGCCCCTGCTGCACCCCGCCCGCGACGACGCGCACGCCGCGCACGTCCCGCACCCGAACGTCGTCCACCGCCAGCCCGTCGTCCGCGGCGACGTCGCCGCGGCCGGGGCCCTTGCCGACGTCGTGGTCAGCGGCGACTACGAAGTGGGCATGCAGGACCAGGCGTTCCTCGGCCCCGAGTCCGGGCTCGCCGTGCCCGCCGAGGACGGCGGCGTCGACCTCTACATCGCCACCCAGTGGCTCCACGCGGACCTGCGCCAGATCGCCCCCGTCCTCGGCCTCCCCGAGGAGAAGGTCCGCATGACCCTCTCCGGCGTCGGCGGTGCCTTCGGCGGGCGCGAGGACCTGTCCATGCAGGCCCACGCGTGCCTGCTCGCGCTGCGCACCGGCCGGCCCGTGAAGATGGTCTACAACCGCTTCGAGTCCTTCTTCGGCCACGTGCACCGCCACCCGGCCAGGCTCCACTACGAGCACGGGGCGAGCAGCGACGGACGGCTGCTGTACGTGAAGGCGCGCATCGTCCTCGACGGCGGCGCCTACGCCTCCTCGTCGCCGGCCGTCGTCGGCAACGCGGCGTCCCTGGCCGTCGGCCCGTACGTGGCGGACGCCGTCGATGTCGAGGCCCTCGCCCTCTACACCAACAACCCGCCGTGCGGGGCGATGCGCGGCTTCGGCGCCGTCCAGGCCTGCTTCGCCTACGAGGCCCAGATGGACGAGCTGGCCGGCCGGCTGGGCCTGGACCCGGTGGAGTTCCGGCAGCGCAACGCCATGGAGCAGGGCGCCGTGATGCCCACCGGGCAGGTCGTGGACGCCCCCGCGCCCGTCGCCGAGCTGCTGCGCCGGGTGCGGGCCCGCCCGCTGCCGCCCGAGCGGCCGTGGGAGAGCGCCGGGGGCGGGCCGGACATCCGCTCCCTGCCGGGCGGGCTGTCCAACACCACCCACGGCGAGGGGGTGGTGCGCGGCGTCGGCTACGCGGTCGGGATCAAGAACGTCGGCTTCTCGGAGGGCTTCGACGACTACTCCACGGCCCGCGTGCGGCTCCAGGTGACCGGCGGGCAGCCGGTGGCCACGGTGCACACCGCGATGGCCGAGGTCGGCCAGGGCGGGGTGACCGTCCACGCCCAGATCGCCCGCACCGAACTCGGCGTCACCCGGGTCGTCCTGCAGCCCGCCGACACCCGCGTGGGCTCGGCCGGCTCCACGTCCGCCTCCCGCCAGACCTACGTCACCGGCGGCGCCGTCCGCCACGTCTGCGAGGCGGTGCGCGAGCAGGTCCTCGCGCTCGGCCGCGCCCGGTTCGGGGCCTCGCACCCCGCGTGGGCGCAGGACGGGCTCGTGCTGGAGGGCGGCAAGGTCGCCACCGGGGCGGGCGAGGTGCTCGCCGCCCTCGCCGACGTCCTGGAGGACGAGGTGATCGACGTCGAGCGCGAGTGGCGGCACCGGCCCACCGAACCCTTCGACCTGCGCACCGGGCAGGGCAACGGCCACGTCCAGTACTCCTTCGCGGCCCACCGCGCCGTCGTCGACGTCGACACCGGGCTCGGGCTGGTCAAGGTCGTGGAGCTGGCCTGCGCGCAGGACGTCGGCAAGGCCGTCAACCCGCTGGCGGTCACCGGCCAGATACAGGGCGGCACCGTCCAGGGGCTGGGCCTCGCGGTCATGGAGGAGATCGTCGTCGCCGGGGACGGGCGGGTGCGCAACCCGTCCTTCACCGACTACCTGATCCCCACGATCCTCGACACCCCCGCCATCCCCGTCGACGTCCTCGAACTCGCCGACGAGCACGCCCCCTACGGGCTGCGCGGCGCGGGCGAGGCGCCCACGCTGTCGGCCACCCCGGCCGTCGTCGCGGCGATCCGGGCGGCGACCGGGCTCGCGCTGCGGCGCGTGCCGGTGCGGCCCGAACACCTCACCGGCACCTGAACGCCACCGGCACCCGCACTCCCCGGCCGCGCGCCCCCCAGCGGCCGGTGACGTGCCGTCCCTTCGTCTCGGGCCGTCCCCCGGGTCGTGCAGCCGAACCACCTACCCGGACCTTGGGAGCAGGCACCCATGACCCAGCCATCCGTGGAGCCGAGAGCCACGGCGCAGGACGCGGGCGCGGGCCCGCGCCGCTCCGCCGCCTCCCGGCTCGACCGCTACTTCCACGTCAGCGCCCGCGGTTCCACCATCGGCCGGGAGGTGCGCGGCGGCACCACCACCTTCATGGCGATGTGCTACATCCTCCTGCTCAACCCGCTGATCCTCTCCGGCCCGGACGCCGCCGGGAACCGGCTCGGGCACGCCGGGCTGATCACCGCCACCGCGCTCGCCGCGGCGGTCTGCACCCTCCTCATGGGCCTCGTCGGCAAGGTGCCCCTCGCCCTGGCCGCGGGGCTGGGCGTCTCCGGGGTGCTCTCCACGCAGGTGGCGCCCCACGTGACCTGGCCGCAGGCGATGGGGATGTGCGTCATGTACGGCGCGGTGATCGTGCTGCTGGCGGTCACCGGCCTGCGCGAGCTGATCATGAATGCGATACCGCTCGCCCTCAAACACGCCATCACCATGGGCATCGGCATGTTCATCGCCCTGATCGGGCTGGTCAAGGCCGGTTTCGTGCACGCCTCCAAGGGCGGCGGGCCGGTGACGCTCGGCCCCGCGGGCGAACTGGCCGGCTGGCCCGTGCTGGTCTTCTGCGTCACCCTGCTGGCCGTCCTCATGCTGCAGGCCCGCGACGTCCCCGGCGCGATCCTGATCGGCATCGTCGTCGGCACGGTGCTGGCCGTCGTCGTCGACGCCGCGGCCGGCCCGGGGCCCGCCGCCTGGCAGAACGGCGCGCCCGAGCTGGGGGGCAGTGCCGTGTCGCTGCCGGACTTCTCGCTCTTCGGGCACGTGGAGTTCGGCGGCTGGGGATCGCTGGGCGTCGTCGGCATCACGATGATCGTCTTCACGCTCGTCCTGGCGGGCTTCTTCGACGCCATGGCCACGATCATCGGCGTCGCCACCGAGGCCCGGCTGACCGACGAGCACGGACGGCTGCCGGGCCTGAGCAAGGCGCTCTTCATCGACGGCGCCCCCCGCGCCGTCGGCGGGGTGGCGGGGGCCTCGGGGCAGACGGTGTTCATCGAGTCGGCGACCGGCGTCGGCGAAGGCGCCCGGACGGGCCTGTCGTCCGTCGTGACGGGGCTGTTCTTCACCGCCTGCCTGTTCTTCACGCCGCTGACGCGCCTCGTGCCCGGCGAGGTCGCCGCCGCCGCGCTCGTCGTCATCGGAGCGATGATGATGAGCAATGCCCGGCACGTCGACTGGAGCGACCGGGCCGTCGCCGTCCCGGCCTTCCTCACGGTGGTGCTGATGCCGTTCACGTACTCCATCACGGCGGGCGTCGGAGCAGGCGTCATCGCCTTCACGGCGATCAAGGCCGCCCAGGGCAAGTGGCGCGAGCCCGGCGTCTTCATGTGGCTGCTGACGGCCGTGTTCACCGGGTACTTCGCCCTGCATCCGATCGAGGGCTGGCTGGGCGTCAAGTAGTCGCATCACCACGCACGTCGCGCAAGGAGAGGGCTCGTCATGCTGGACATCGCCGAGGAGCTGCACCGCTGGTGCGGGGAAGGGCGCGCGTTCGCCGTCGCCACGGTGGTCGCGGTCGAAGGCAGCGCACCCCGCCGGCCGGGCGCGGCCCTCGCCGTCGACGCCGGCGGCACGGCGGTCGGCTCGGTCTCGGGCGGGTGCGTGGAGGCCGCGGTGTACGAGCTGTGCCGCGCCGCGCTGGAGAGCGGCGAGAGCGTGCGGGAACGGTTCGGCCCCGCGGGTGAGCACGTGGGCGGACCGGCCGGGGAGTACGAGGAGTACGAGGAGTATGAGGAGGACGGGGAGGCCGGGGAGGACGCCTTCGCCGTGGGCCTGACCTGCGGCGGCGTCATGGACGTGCTGGTCGTCCCGGTCCTGCCGGACGCCCCCGGGCGCGCCGTTCTGGCGCAGGCGCTGGCGGCGGCCGCGGCGGGCGAGCCGGTGGCGCTCGCCCGGGTGGTCGCAGGCCCGGAGGGGCTGCTGGGCCGGGCCCTGCTCGTCCGGGCGGACGGCGGTTACGCGGGGACGCTCGCGGACTCCGGCGGGCTGGACCGCACGGTCGCCGCGGAGGCCGCCGCACTGCTGGCCGCCGGCCGGACGGGCACGGTCACGGCGGGCGCGCAGGGCGCGGCCGGGGCGCGCTGCGGGGAGCCGGTGACGTGCCTCGTGGAGTCGTGCCTGCCGCCCCCGCGCATGATCGTCTTCGGGGCGGTGGACTTCGCCGCCGCCCTCGTCCGGGCCGGCAAGTTCCTCGGCTACCACGTCACCGTCTGCGACGCGCGGCCCGTGTTCGCGACGGCGGAGCGCTTTCCCGGGGCGGACGAGGTCACCGTCGACTGGCCGCACCGCTACCTCGACGCCCAGTGGGCGGCCGGGGCGCTCGACGCCCGGACGGTCCTGTGCGTGCTGACCCACGACGCCAAGTTCGACGTGCCGCTGCTGGAGCGGGCCCTGGAGCTGCCGGTCGCCTACGTCGGCGCGATGGGCTCGCGCCGTACGCACGAGGACCGGCTCGGCCGGTTGCGCGAGGCGGGCGTCGGCGAGCGCGCCCTGGGCCGGCTGCGCTCGCCGATCGGGCTCGACCTGGGGGCGCGCACCCCGGAGGAGACGGCGCTGTCCATCGCGGCGGAGATCGTCGCGCTCCGACACGGGGGTACGGGTGTGCCCCTGACGGACGCGCGCACGCCGATCCACCGCGCGCCGCGGCCGGAGGTGACGGTGGGGCCGGTGGCCTGAGAGAGGTGCCCCGGCCCTGAGCCCGGTCGCCTGCGGGAGGGCCACCACGGCTCCCGCCGCCCCGCCCCCGGCGACCGGCCCGGCCCCGTCCGCGGCCGCCGCACCGGCCGGCACGCCCCGGGGCGCGTACGGCGACGGCCTGCCCGTGGCCGGCACGTTCTTCAGCAGCCCCCACCCCACGGGCCGGGACCGCGGCAGCAGCCTCCTCGTCCGCTGGCCGGACGGCTCGCTCGGCTCGTACGCCGCGACGGGCACCCCGCCCTCGGCATGGGCACCCGCCTGCAGGCCCCGGACCCTCGTGGGCGGGCCCGGCCATGGCCATGGGTGACCTCGGCGGCTCGGGCCGCCCCGACGGGCCGGTCGTCCGCCGGGCCGACGGCGGGACGTCCCTGCACGAGGGGCTGAGCGCCGACGGCCCGGGGCAGTGGTACCCGCAGGTCACCAACGGCTGAGCCGCAGGACGGCGGGCCGGGGACGCGGCGCCGCGGGGAAAGGCCTCCCTCGGCGCCGCGCGCGCCGCCTAGGGGAGGTCCGCCGCGCTGCCGGGCGTCCCGTTCCGCGCCGCCGTCAGGTGCCGCAGGTAGGCGGCCCGGTTGAGCGGGTCGCCGTCCGTGCGCGGGCGCACCGGCGGGCGGCCCGCGAGGGGCCGGTCGGCGGCCGGGAGGGTCCACCAGACGCCCTCGCCGCGGGTCAGGGCGGGCAGGCGGCGTTCGACGCCGGGGGCGCCGCGCGCCGGGATCGTGCCCTTGAGGACGCACGTCTCCGCGCCGGTCGCCGTGTCGTGGATCTCGGCCCCGAGCCCGGCCAGCAGGCCCGTGACGGCGCTCAGGGCGTCTGCGGGGGCCTCCAGTTCGTAGGCGTGGCAGGGCTCGTACACCCGGGTGCCCGCCCGGGCGAGGGCGGCCATCAGCACCAGCGGGGTCAGCTTGCGGAAGTCGGCGGCGGTGCTCACCGGTGCCGCGAAGCCCGAGCGCGTCAGCGTGACCGCGCAGGCGGTGACCGGCCAGCCGTACAGGCCCTGGGCGAGGGTGCGGTGGACGGTCTCCTCGATCGCGCGGTCGAAGGCGAGCGGCAGGGCGCCGAGTTCGGTCTCCCGGCGGAAGACGATGCCCGACCCCGGCTCGCCCGGCTCGACGCGCAGCCCGACCGTCGCCCAGAAGGCGTGGCCTCCGTGCCGGCCGATCTCCTCGTACGCCTCGCCCGTTCCGGTGACCCGCTCGCGGTGGACGGTGCTGCTCCCGTCGAAGACCGCCTCGACGCCGAACTCCTCGGCCAGCGTCGCCGCGACGATCTCCTTCTGCACCTCGCCGTAGAGCAGCACGGACGTGCCGCCGCCCGCCGGCAGGGCGCGGGTGCCGATGAGCGGGTCCTGGTCGGCCAGGGCGGTGAGCGCGGCGTGCAGCCGGCCCGCGTCCTGCGGGCGCACGGGCCTGACCACCGCCTCCAGGCCGGGCGGGGCGAAGTGCGGCCGGTACGCGTCCTCGCGGGCGGGGCCGAGGCGGTCGCCCACCCTGACCTCCGCCAGGCCCCTGATCCGGGCGATGTCCCCGGCCGTGGCCCGGTGCCGGGCGGCGCCGGGCGGCCCGGCCTCGACCACCACGAGGGAGGTGACGCGGCCGGTGTGCTCCGTGCGCCCGCCGCCGGCCTCCTGCCGGTGCAGCGTGATGCGGTCGCGCTCCGCGACCGCGCCCGAGAAGAGGCGCAGGTAGGCGGTCTTCTCCCCGGAGGGCCCGCGGTCGACGGCGAAGACCGTGCCGGTGGCCCCGGGGCCGGAGCGGCCGCGCGCGGGCCGGAGGTAGCGCACCATGCCGTCGATCAGGCCCGCCACGCCCTGGCCGGTCGCGGCCGAGCCGAACCAGACGGGGTGGACGCAGCCGCGCGCGGTCTGCCGCGCGAGGGTCTCCTGCAGTTCACGGGGCGTCACCGGCCGGTCCTCGACGAGCTTGGCGAGCAGCGCCTCGTCGTTCTCGGCCAGCGCCTCGGCAACGGCCTCGCGGAAGGCGGGGTCCTCGTACGAGCCGGGGACGGTGCGGGCGGTGGGGGTGCCGATGCCGCGCACGGTGGCCATGGGGACCACGTGCGGGGTCAGCCTGCGGCGGATCGCCGCGAGCGTCTCCGCCTCCCGGGCGCCCGCGCGGTCGGTCTTGTTGACGAACACGAGGGTGGGCAGACGCAGCCGCCGCAGCGTCTTCATCAGCACGCGCGTTTGCGCCTGCACACCTTCGACCGCGGACAGGACGAGGACCGCCGCGTCGAGGACGCCGAGGGCGCGCTCGACCTCGGCGATGAAGTCGCCGTGGCCGGGGGTGTCGACGAGGTTGACGCGCAGGGCGCCGACGCGGAAGGGCGCGACGGCGGTGCGAATGGTGATGCCGCGGCGCCGTTCGAGCTCGCCGCTGTCGGTACGGGTGCTGCCGGCGTCGACGCTGCCGAGCCGGTCGATGGCGCCGGTGTCGAAGAGCAGGCGCTCGGTGAGGCTCGTCTTACCCGCGTCGACGTGCGCGAGGATGCCGATGTTCAAAACGGGCTCCGCGGGCAGACAGAGCCCGGAGAGCAGGGTGTGCGTACGCAAAGAAGTCCTCGGAAGAAGTCGTCCGGTCAGGGCGCTGGGGGATTCCGAGGCTTCGGCGCATGTGCGGTGTCTCCCGAGGTGTGAGGGCTTCGCGGCGCACACGAGGGCGCGCGCCGCCATCCTGACAGCCGCTCAGCGCGGCGATCCAGCGATTTTCCGGCAGCCCATATGAGCATCATCGCGCTCATGAGGCGCTCACTCTTGGTAATGTGCACGTACCGCTGGGAGAGCATTTGTGAATTGATTCACACCTGACCCTTGGCCGGGCCCTCGTCTTCGTGCTGAGATGCGGGCACGGCTTTCCAGCTCGACGGCGCGCTTGGGGAGGGCACTGTGGCGGACACCGCCATGCGTAACGGTTTGCCGGAGCCGCGGGGACCGCAGGACGGGGATCCGCGGGGGGACGATCCACTGGAGCGGGCCGTGTGGCGCTTGCGCTCACGCGCCTGCTGGGACGACGCCGCGGCCCTGCTCGCACCGCGCGCGGCCGCCGAGCCCGGGCGGGCCCTGCAGCGGACGGCGGTGCTGACCGAGCGGTGCATGTTCACGGGCGAGGGCTGGGGGGCCGCCGAGGACGCGCTGCGGGCGGCGGAGGCCCTGGCCGCGGACGACGAGGAGCGCGGGGCGGCGGCGTGCGAGCGCGGCCACCTGGCCTACGCGTCCACGCTCCTGGGCGTCCGCGACCGGGCCGACGAGGCGCGTTCGGCCCTGGGCAGGGCGGCGGCCCTGCTCGCGCCCGGCTCCCCGACCCGCCCCCTGCTGCACTTCCGCCGCGGCCTGATCGCCCAGCACCTGTCGGACAACCCCTCCGACGCGACGGCCGCCTTCCAGCGCGCCCACGCGGGGGCGACCGCGCAGGGGCAGCGCCTGCTGCTGTCCTTCACCTGGCGGCACGTGGCGGCCATGGCCGAGCACGAGGGCAAGCTCGGCGAGGCGCGCTACGGCTTCGCGGAGTCGCTCCGCATCCGGGAGGAGCTGGGCTATCTGGTGGGCATCGCCCCGGCGCTGGCCTCGCTCGCCGCCGTCCTGGAAGACCCGCAGGAGGCGGCCCGGCTGCGGGAGGAGGCCGCCCGGCTGGTGCGCCTGCTCGGCGGCGTCCCGGGCTGGCTGGCGGGGCAGCTGGCCCCTGCGGCGACGGCGCCGGACTGAACCGCGAACCGGCGGGGGCGCGTCGCGCTCCTCACTCCGCTCCCGCGAAGTGCCCCCTGGCCAGCGACTCGGTCCGCTCCACGTCGCGCGCGGCCAGCGCCTCCAGCAGGGCGTGGTGTTCGGCCGCGTCCGCGACGAGGTCGGCCGCGCGGGGCGGCCGGCCGTGGGCCGTCGGCCACTGCGCGCGGCGGTGGAGCTCGTCGGCGACGGCGACCAGCTGGTGGTTGCCCGCGAGGCCGAGGAGCGCGCGGTGGAAGGCGCGGTCGGCCTCGGCGTAGAGCGCGCGGTCGCCGGTGGCCGCGGCCGCGCACGCCGCCTCGGCGAGCGGCCGGAGCCCGTCCCAGCGGGCGGCCGGGACCGTACGGGCCAGGCGCAGCAGCACCGGGACCTCCAGCAGGGCGCGCACCTCGGCGAGCTCGGCGAGCTCGCGCGCGGTGCGCGAGGTGACGCGGAAGCCGCGGTTGGGCACGACCTCGACGGCGCCCTCCAGGGCCAGCTGCTGCATCGCCTCGCGCACGGGCGTCGCCGACACGCCGAAGCGCTCGCCGAGCGCGGGACCGGAGTACACCTCCCCCGGCGTCAGCTCGCCGCTGACCAGGGCCTTGCGCAGGGCGTTCAGCACCTGGCCGCGCACCGAATGCCGCTGGGGCAGCCTGCGGGCCGGAGCGGGTACGGGCGCGGCGCCGAGGCCGGGGCCCCCGCGCTCCCGGTATCCCCCCTCACCGTGGACGTGCTCGCCGCGGGCCGCTTCCGCGCGAAGACCGGCACGGCCGCCGGCAGGAGCGTCGGCGGGAACGGCCTCGCTGCACGCGGCCTGCGCCGGCACGTCGGCGAACGGCCTCGCGGCCGGCGCGGCGGTGCGGGATCTTCCCTGCTCCATTGGGGTCCTCCTGATGTCCTTTCTGAACCATAGGCGGCCCCTCCGGTAGTTCAAACCCCGATCAACCGGGGTAAGGTAAGCCTTACCCGCAGAACGATCGCGATTCGGTGGTCCTGAATGACGTCCGCCCCGGCTGCCCCGCCCTCGCTCTCGGACTCCTACGCCCGCCTCGCCGAGGTCTTTCCCGCCCTGTCCGTGACCGCCGGACCGCCGTGCACCGGCGAGGGCTGGGTGAGCGCCGCGGGGCTCGCGGAGGGCGGCGGCGAGCTGGACGCCTTCCTCGCGTGGGACGACGAGCAGATCCGGCGCGACCACGGCGCGCGGGCCCGCCCCGACGTGGTCGCGAGCGTCGGCCTGCACCGCTACGCCTGGTCGTTCTGCCTGCTCGTCACCGTCCCCTGGCTGCTGCACCGAAGAGTGCCGTGGCTGGCCGCCGAGGACGTCTCCTTCCACCGCGCCGAGGGCCGGATGACCGCTCGCGCGGCGGAGTTCGCGTGTTTGCCCGGCGATCCCGCGGCCGGTCTGCCGGGCGCCCGGACGGTGCCCGGAGAAGAGGAGTTGCGTGCGGAAGTGCGCGCTTCCATTGCCGCGCATTTCCCGCCCGTGCTGGCAGGCTTCCGGACGCGGACGCGGCGCGGCCCGCGCGCCCTGTGGGGCATGGTGACGGACGAGCTGGCCGAGTCCCTGTGGTATGTGGGACAGCTGCTCGGCGAGGAGGAACGCGTACGCCGCGAACTGGCCCTGCTGCTGCCGGGGGTGACGCCGCCGTACGTCGGCGGTGCGGCCTTCCGGATGCTTACCGGCCGCCTGGGAGAGCCGATTCCGACCCGCGACCGTGTCAGTTGCTGCCTCTTCTACACCGTGCGCCCCGAGGACACCTGTACGACCTGCCCCCGCATGTGCGACACGGACCGGGTGCAACGGCTGTCCGTAAGCTGACCGGCCTCACACCACTCGATCGGGTGAGGTGAAGGGAACGCAATTCCCTCTTCCCTGAATGGCGTTCGAATTTCTTCGCACCTATCCGTATGCCGTTGCCCTCCATTGGCAGGCAGTTGGCGCGAAACCCCTTGGCGAACGGACCGATTCCGTCAGGATGGCGCGCGAAAGGCCGTACAGCTATGCAAGGGACGCAAGATGAGAGTGACCGATATACCGCTGAATTGGATGCTCCCCAGTGTCGTGGCGCTCGCCGGGGCCGTGGTGGCGGTGACGGTGCTCGCACGCGGCCGGCACGGCGCGGACGACGCGGGGGGCGGCGCGGATTCCTGGGAGCGCAACGAGGAGCGCAGACGGCGCAAGGAGGCCATCTACGGAAGCGCCTCGTACGTCCTGCTGTTCTGCTGCGCCGCGGTGGCCGCCGCCCTCTCCTTCCACGGCCTCGTGGGGTTCGGGCGGCAGAACCTGGGGCTGACGGGCGGCTGGGAGTACCTGGTGCCCTTCGGCCTCGACGGGGCCGCCATGTTCTGCTCGGTGCTGGCAGTGCGCGAGGCGAGCCACGGCGACGCCGCCCTCGGCTCGCGCATGCTCGTGTGGACCTTCGCCAGCGCCGCGGCCTGGTTCAACTGGGTGCACGCGCCCCGGGGCCTGGACCACGCCGGGGCGCCGCAGTTCTTCGCGGGCATGTCGCTGTCGGCGGCCGTCCTCTTCGACCGCGCGCTCAAGCAGACCCGCCGGGCCGCCCTGCGCGAACAGGGACTGGTGCCCAGGCCGTTGCCGCAGATCCGGATAGTCCGCTGGCTGCGGGCTCCTCGCGAGACCTTCGGCGCCTGGTCCCTGATGCTCCTGGAAGGCGTCCGCTCCCTCGACGAGGCCGTGGAGGAGGTCCGCGAGGACAAACGCCAGCGGGAGCAGGCCAGGGCCCGCAGGAGGGAAGCCGGCAAGCTCGAGCGCGCCCGGCTCAAGGCCTACAACCGGCAGAACCGGGTGTGGGGCCGCGTCCGGGGCGGCCGGCAGATCGAGGTCGGCGGTGCCGCCGTGCCGGCGCCCGCCCAGCCGGCGCAGATCGGATCGGACCCTTCCATAGTCGACCAGGGACAGCTTCCCGTCCGCGCGCGTCCGCTGCAGGCAGTCGGCCGCCCTGATCCGATCGACCTCACCGCCGAGGACGACACCCAGGCGATCCCCCGCCTGGACTCGCTCGAGGCCAAGATCGCCCAAATGGAACGGCTCGCCCAGAGCGAGCGGCAGTTCGGCTGAGCCCTGAGCCCTGGGTCGCCGCGCAGCGGCGGTTCAGGGCTCCTGGGCGGCCAGCTCGAACCAGACCGACTTCCCGACGCCGTGGGCGCACACGCCCCAGCCGTCCGACAGGGCGTGGACGAGCAGCAGCCCCCGCCCCGACGTCGCCGCCTTCTCGATGTCGTTCATCTCCGCGGCGCTGTCCCTGACCGGCCCGATGTCCGTGCCCGGGCCGCCCAGCGCGGGATGGGCCGCCACGAAGTCCCGCACCTCCACGCGCAGCCGCCCCTTCGCACGGCCCGCCGCGCCCGTGAGCGCCGCGCCCGCCATGCCCGTGAAGGCGGCCTTGACCACGGCGCCCCCGTCGGTGTGGACCAGGGCATTGGTGACGAGCTCACTCGTGAGCAGCTCGGCGGTCTCCGCACGGCCCGGCGCGCCCCAGCGGGCCAGAAAGCGCCGCAACTCGGCCCGGACTTCCCGGACGCCGGTGAGATCCCGGCGACGGAGCCGCCTTTCGAATAGCGGCCCGGAATGCGCCGCGCCGTCCCCGAAACCGCTCCTGTGGTCCGTCCGGTCCTCCTGCCGTCCCGCGTAGTCCTCCACGTCCGCCCGGCTCGCTGCCTGCCGTTTCATCCTCCCTGCCCCGACCCCTCCCCGGCGCCCCGGCCTCGAACACGCTCGCGCTCACTCACCGCAATGCATGCCCCGGACCACCCTGGACAACGCCTGTTGAGCCATCAACATGGTGATATGACCAAAATCCCGGAGCCTCTTGCGCGGTGCGTGAATATGCCGTTGGCGCGCGCCGTACCGGGAATTTGTGCGGGGCTGGAAGGAATTCCCGGCGCCACCGTCCGTACCGTGCCGGTGCCGCTGCGCCGCGGCGGGCCCGCAGACGGCCGGGGGGGGGGGGGGGGGGGGGGGGGGGGGGGGGGTGACCACGTCACCGCCCCGCCCCGGAACCGGCTCGGCTACGCCTCCCAGAGGGCACACGCCGTACGGTCGTCGGCGTATCCCTTGACCCGCAGCTGGGTGTCGGCGAGGAACGCCGCGAGCCCCGGCGGCTGCTCCCCCGCCCAGCGCTCGGCCAGCCGGCCGCCCAGCTCCGCCTCGCCGCGCATGGGGTCGGCGAGACCCGACGTGCACAGCATCAGCGTGTCCCCCGGCCGGGCCACGGACGCCCGGAAGCGGAACGGCTCTCCCGGCGTCTCCACCTCGGCGGGCTCGACGGGCGGGGCGAGGCCGGGCGTCGGGATGCCGAGGTCCATCGTCATCATGTCGGCGGGCGGCGAACCGTAGCCGATGACCGGCTCGCCCGTGCGCTCCGCCGGCGGGTCCGGCTCCAGGTCCTGCCAGACGCCCTCGCGCAGGCGGAACAGGCCGCCGGTGCCGACGCCGAAGAACACGCGGGTGCGGCACTGCGGGTCGGCCGTCAGCAACAGGCAGCGGACGGTGGCCGTGTACGCGTCCGGCCGCAGGCCCAGTTCGGCGGCGCGGGCGCGCAGCCGCCCGTAGGAGCGGTCGGTGAGCCGGTGCAGGCCCGACTTCAGCTCGCCGCGCCGGCCGCCGCGGATGTCGTCGGCGAGCCGGGCGTGGCTGCGGCCGACGGCGCCGGCCAGCCACGCGCAGGCGTCCCGCGCGGCGCGCGGCGCCACGTCGGACCCGCGCGGGCCGCTGGCCATCGCGACGAGCAGCAGCGCGCCCTCGCCCTCGCCGAAACGGGCGGTCAGCAGGGCGTCCCGGCGGGGCTCGCCCCGGTAGCGCGCCGAATCGCCGCGCAGGGACACGGCCCTCAGCGTGACGGCGCCGTACTGCGCGCCGTCCAGGACCGTGTCCGGCACGAGGCCGTCCAGGTCCTGCGGGTCGGCGGGGGGCCAGGCCGTGGGCTCCGCGTCATAGGTGGGCGGCCGCTCGCCGACGTACTCCGCCCCGCAGGCCGCACGGCGCGGCGGCTGCGGGGGTGCGGCCGGCGGGTGCCGCCGGGGTGGAGTGGACTCGCGGGAGACGACGGGCGGACGGGAGGCCGGCTCGAGGGAGGCCGCCCCGGCTGCGGGCTCGGCGGGTTCGCCGCCGCCGGGCTCGCGAACGGCCGGCTCGGCGGCCCGCCCCGTGATGCGGGCCGGGCTCGCCCCGGGCACCCTCCTCGCCGGCACGGCCGGGGACTCCGGCAGCTCCGGGCGCTGCTGGGCGGGGATCCCGGAGTACTCCGGGTACTCGTACGGCTCGGGGAGCGCCGGCGTCTCCGGCGGGGGCTGCGGGGCGGATGGCTCCGGCAGGGCGCGGCGCGGCGGCCGCGCGGGGCGCTCGGCCCGCACCGGCCTGGCCGACCTTTCGAGCCGCCCCGTCCGCTTGAGCCGCCCGGACGCCTCCGGCCCGTCCGCCCGCTCGTACCCGCCCTGAAGCTCCCGCCGCGAGGGCGCCTGCGGCTGGGCGGGGTCGTCCGTTCCGCCGGGCCCGTCGAGCGGGCCGGGCCGTTCTGTGCGCTCGGCGCGGTCCGCGCGGCGCGCAGGAAGGGGACGGCCGTCGCCGCCCTCGCCGTCACCGTGACGGTCCGCCGACTCCGCAACCTCCGGGTAGCCGAACTCGCCCTCCGCTTCGGACGGGCCGGGCTGTGCGGGACGCTGCGAGCGGCGGGGAGAGGCCCCGCCCCCGGGGCGGTCCGCCGGCTCCGGAGCGTCCGGGTAGCCGGAACGCTGCAGGCGACCGCGGGAAGCCCCGCCGACGGAGCGGTCGTCGTGATCGGGAGCGGCCGAGGCATCGGCGCGGTCGGCGTCTTCGTACGGGTTCAGCTGCGTCGAACGGTTCGAGCGGCCCTGGGCGGGCCCGCCGACCGGGCGGCCGTCCGGGTCGAGTGCCTCCGAGGCATCGGCACTGTCCGCACCTTCGTACAAGCCCACCTGCGGCGAACGGTCCGAGCGGCCCTGGGCGGCCCCGCCGACCGGGCGGCCGTCCGGGTCGAGTGCCTCCGAGGCATCGATGCGGTCCGCACCTTCGTACGCGCTCGCCTGCGGCGAACGGTTCGCGCGGCTCCGGGCGGGCCCGTCGGCGGAGCGGTCGCCGTGATCGGCGGCGTCCGGGGCATCGGCGCGGTCCGCGCCTGGGCCCACCTGCGGCGAACGGTTCGAGCGGCCCTGGGTGGGCCCGTCGTCGAAGCGGTCCGCCGGTTCCGGAGCGGCCGGGTGTTCCCCCTGCTCCGGGGCGTCGGGGTCGTCGGATCCGGCTGCGTATTCCGTACGGTCCGCCGGCTCGGGAGCGGCCGGGGTGTCGGGGCGGTCGGCCCGCGGCGTCCGGCTCGTCCGTGCGGGGCGGGGCGAGCGGCCCGGGCGGCCCGGGCCCTGGCCCACGGC